>SVRM01000083.1 GCA_015064785.1 Oscillospiraceae bacterium | reverse complement strand
CTTCGTCAACGAGGTCACAAGCGATCTTCAGAGCAGCCTGAGCGGTTCTCTTACCGTTTCTGGTCTGGAGCATGTAGAGCTTTCTGTTTTCAACAGTGAACTCCATGTCCTGCATATCGTGATAGTGGTTTTCGAGGATGGAGCAGACTTCAACGAACTGCTTGAACGCTTCGGGGAACTTTTCTTCCATTTCAGCGATCGGCATGGGAGTACGAACGCCTGCAACGACGTCTTCACCCTGTGCGTTGACGAGGAATTCGCCCATCAGCTTCTTTTCGCCGGTTGCGGGGTCACGGGTAAATGCAACACCGGTACCGCAATCGTCACCCATGTTACCGAATGCCATTGCCTGAACGTTGACAGCAGTACCCCAGGAGTAGGGAATATCGTTGTCACGGCGATAGACGTTCGCACGGGGGTTGTCCCAGGAGCGGAAGACTGCCTTGACGGCACCCATCAGCTGTTCCTTGGGGTCGGTCGGGAAGTCAGAGCCGATCTTTGCCTTATATTCAGCCTTGAACTGTTCAGCGAGCTCCTTGAGGTCCTCAGCGGTCAGTTCGACGTCATAGGTAACGCCCTTTTCTTCCTTCATCTTGTCGATGAGTTCTTCGAAGTACTTCTTACCGACTTCCATAACGACGTCGGAGTACATCTGGATAAATCTTCTGTAGCAGTCATATGCCCAGCGCGCATTGCCGGACTTCTTTGCCATGACTTCAACAACTTCTTCGTTCAGACCGAGGTTGAGGATGGTGTCCATCATACCGGGCATGGATGCACGTGCACCGGAACGGACGGAAACGAGAAGGGGATTCTCGGAGTCACCGAACTTCTTGCCGACGACTTCTTCCATCTTGGTGATGTATTCCATGATTTCTGCGAAGATTTCGTCATTGATCTTGCGGCCGTCTTCGTAGTACTGGGTGCAGGCTTCGGTAGAAATGGTGAAGCCCTGGGGAACGGGGAGACCGATACCGGTCATTTCAGCAAGGTTGGCACCCTTACCGCCGAGAAGTTCACGCATGGTAGCGTTGCCTTCAGAGAAAAGGTAGCAATACTTTTTGCTCATGGGTAAAATACCTCCATACATATATAAAATTTTGTGTACGCTTGAGAAAATGATATCCGGGAAATCTTTCTGAAAAAGGGGATGTCCCCGCGATGTCATCAATAATTATACCATATTTATACGGACTTCGCTATAGAATTTCAAAAAATTCAAAAATTATTAACAAATGAGCGGCGTTTGGACGGTTGGTTTGTCTGTTTGCCGGGGCTCGGCGGCAGATGGTGACACAGAGCTGCCAAAAAGCGAGGGAAAATGGAAAAAATCGTGAAAAGTCCTTGCAAGTATGCCGAAGCTGTGATATAATACTGACAGATATGACTATATATTATAATGTAGTTTTCGAAACAAAGTGAGCGGCATTCCGTCGGAGGAGGTGAACCGATGCTGTTTATGACACGGGACAGCGGAACCGATGCACAGCAGCAGCGGTGCGACGGAAATGATGAGGACACACTGCTTGCCCGCGCGGCGGCAGGCGGTGATGTGCAGGCCTTTGAGCGGCTGATCCGCAAATACGAGCGGCTTGTATACCGCACTGCGTTTTATGCGGCGGGCAATGTACAGGACGCTGAGGACCTGACGCAGGAAATTTTGCTGAAACTCTGGCACGGACTGTCGGACTTCCGCGGGGAGGCACGGTTTCTGACGTGGCTGACCCGAATCACACGCAACAGCTGTACCGATTATCTGCGGAAGAAGCAGCGATCGGTGCAGACTGAGACGCTGTCGTTATCCCATGATCCTGATGAGGAGGCACCCGGGAGGGAACCGCAGGACACTACCCCGGAGTGCGACCCGCACACGGCAGTGTCGGAGCGGGAACGAGCGGTGCTGCTGCGTCGGGCAATGGCGCAGATGACGGAGGAACACCGGCAGCTGATTATCCTGCGCGATATGGAGGGGGTCTCCTATGAACGCATGGCGGCGGCACTGGGACTGGAGATCGGCACTGTGAAAAGCCGGCTGTTCCGGGCGCGCGCACAACTGAAGGAGCTTCTTGCGGCATGGGGCATGTTTGATTGAAAAAACTGCAAAAAAATCAAAGAAATTTTCAAAAACAGGGAACTTTTTCGTGTTTTGTACGTCTATACTGTATAGAAGCATTTGATTGGGAATGCACGGGGACAGCATACCTGAGCCGTGTACGGAGATGGGAATACGGAAAGGAATTGAGGAATTTATGAAAGAAACACGCAGGCAGGAAATGCCGATGACGGAATCGCGCAAATTGCATCCGTGTGTCCGAGCGGCGGACTGGGAGCCGCTTTTATACGATTATGCCGAAGGACTGGCTGACCGGGAAACGGCGGCATCGGTAGAGGGGCATATCGCGGAATGCGCATATTGCCGCGGGGCGCTGGAGGATATCCGCTGGATGATCTCGGCATTGCAGACAAGCGTGCCGGAGCCGAAATCGGACCTGAGCGCACGTGTCATGGAAACCATCCGCGCGGAAGAAGAGGAAGACGGATGCGTCATTGCGGAAACGGTGGATACACGCACAGGCCGTGTACTGAATCCTGCCGGAAAACGCGGCTTTGGCGCGATTGTGCGGTCGGTCGGCAGTATTGCGGCGGCACTGGTGCTGGTCATGGGGCTTCTGTATGTGCTGCCGCTGCTTCGGGCTGGAAGCGGTGCGTCCTCGGGCGCACAGGATGTCATCAATGAGATGCAGAAAGAAGAGGACAACCGGTTCAGCGACGGTGTTTTCGTCGGCAATACACAGGAAACCGCGGCGGAAACGGAAGGCAGTGCCTTCGGTGCTGTCCCGGGCAACAAGACACCGGCTTCCTCCGATGCACTTATCCTTGAGACAACGGAACAGGGATATCCCGTGATTCTGCGGATGATCGGACTGTCTGATGCACGGCTGCGGGACGTGCTTTCCGGTGTGACTGCGGCTGACGGTACACCCGTCACCGTCACAAAGACGGCGGACGGATATCTCGTCTCGCCCCTGTCCGCATTTGAAGAAGTACAGGCACAGCTCCATGCGGCATATCCCGCGCTCGGTATCGAAATCATCCGTGCAGAATCGGTACCGGAGTCTTATCATGCCGATGCCTTTTATATTCAGAACAGCGAATCCTAACCATAGTATCATCAACTGACAGGAGAAACAAACCGACATGAATGACAAGATCAAAGCGTCAATTTTTGAGCCGGACGAAGACGAACCGGTGCTGGACGGAGCACAGATGGAACCAAAGCCCGGGAAACCGGCGCGTACTGCACCGGCAGAGAAGAATGCCGGAGCACCGTGGTATCTGATGGCGGCGTTCTTTGTGCCGCTTTTGCTGATGTATCTGATTTACATCGGTATGGAGGTGTTTCCGTTCGGCAAAAATTCCGTTCTGGTTCTCGATCTCAACGGACAGTATGTCTACTACTTTGAATACTTCCGCGAGATCATCCACGGCGATGCGTCGCTGCTGTATTCGTGGACACGTTCGCTGGGCGGCGAGTTTCTCGGAATTTTCGCCTACTATCTATGCAGTCCGTTCTCGCTGATTGTGGCACTGCTGCCCAAGACGATGATGACGGAAGCGCTGCTGCTGTTGATTCTCGCCAAGGTCGGTATGTGCGGTATGCTGATGGCGTTTTATCTGAAGCATTCGCGCGGCGTCACCTCATATACCGCAGTGCTGTTCGGCACGATGTATGCGCTCTGTGCCTACGGTGTCATTCAGGCGATGAACACGATGTGGATCGATGCCATGTACCTGCTGCCGCTGCTGCTGCTCGGCTGTGAGCGGCTGATTCGCGGACGGAATCCGCTTTTGTACTGCATCACGCTGGCAATCCTGATGCTGACCAACTACTACATCGGCTTCATGGTCTGCATTTTTCTGGTTCTGTATTTCTTCTATTATTATTTCTCGCAGAACGAGCTGACCTTCACGCGTTTTCTGCGTGCGGGAATGCGGTTTGCGCTGTATTCCCTGATTGCGGCGGCAATCGCGGCGATTCTGCTCATTCCGGCGTATTACGGTCTGACCTTCGGCAAAACGACCTTCCAGAATACCAATTACGACTTCATGCAGCGGTTCGATTTCCTCGATTTCCTGACGAAATTCCTGCCGGCATCCTATGACACGGTGCGTCCGGAGGGACTGCCTGTCGTCTACTCGGGACTGCTGACGGTGCTGTTTGCGCCGCTGTTCTTCATCGCGCCCGGCATATCCAACCGTGAAAAGGTCTGGTCGGGACTCATGTGCGTCGTGCTGGTCATGAGCATGAACGCATCGACCGTTGACATCTTCTGGCACGGCCTGTCCAAGCCCAACTGGCTCAACTACCGCTACAGCTTTATGCTCTGCTTCTTCTTAATCATGATGGCGGCGCAGGCGTATCAGCGCTTTGAGGGTGTCCTCTCGGAAAAGCTCGCGGAGCAAAAGCACGGTGATGGCGCACCGCTGCCCGGAACCCGCATTGCATACAAATCGCTGCTGGTTGTCGGTCTGGCGCTGTTTGCGATGATTGTCATGATCCAGAAAGAGGATTACGAATACATCGACGATCTGAACTGCATCTGGGTTTCGCTTGCCTTCCTCGGCGGCTATCTGATTGCGCTCCATCCGATCTCCTGCGGACGTGCAAAGGAAGCGGGAAAGGCATTTCTGCTGGCGATCTGCGCGGGCGAGCTGTTTGTTGCGGGACTGTCCGATCTGGTCGCGCTCGACCGTGACGTCGTATTCTCCAACCGCCAGCCGTATGCCGATTTCATGGCGCGGTTCCGTCCGGCGGTCGAGGATATCCTCGCGGAGGACGACGGGCTTTACCGTATGGAAAAGACCGTGCACCGCAAGGTCAACGACAACATGGCGCTCGGCATCCGCGGCATTTCGCACTCGACCTCCGACCTTAACGCATCGGTCATCCGCTATCTCGGCGAGCTTGGCTATGCGTCCCGTTCGCACTGGTCAAAATATCTGGGCGGAACACCGGTCTCCGACGCGCTGATCGGCATCAAATACCTCATTGCGGAGGAGGAGGTTTCCTCGCTGTATGACGAGATTGCGGCATACGGCGGAGAGGACGACGGTCTGTTTGTCTACGAAAATCCGTACACCATGGGCATTGTCAACACGGTCAGCACCGATCTCTATGACTACGATCCGGAGGAGGACACCACCCCGTTCCGCCGTCTCAATGACCTTGTGACCATGATGCTTGGCGAGGAGGACACGGTAGAGCTGTTCCGACCGATTGACATTGAGGAAACCGATTACAACAATTGCGATTACGGCTTTACCACCGGTCACAGAAAATATTCGCCCGAAATCGAAGGCAAATCCGCAAGCCTGACCTATACCGTCAAAATTCCGACGGACGACGAGGTGTATGTCTATTTCCCGTCCGACTGGGCAAGGGAAGTGGAGCTTTCGCTGAACGGCGAGGATCACGGCACCTATTTCGGCAACGAAACGCGCCGCATTGTGTCCCTTGGCGAATTTCTGCCCGGGGAGCTGATTACGCTGCAATTAACGCTGACGGAGGAGGACCTCTACATCGGCACCGGCGTGGATTACTTCTATTATCTCGATGAGGCGCTGTATGCCGAGATCATGCCGCGTCTGAACGAATATGCAATGGAAATCACCCGCTGGAAGGATACCCGGATCGAGGGCGTTGTCATGACGGACGAGGCACATGATCTGATTTACACCTCGATTCCGTATGACGAAGGCTGGAATGTTACCGTAGACGGCGAAGCTGCGGAAATCACGCAGGTCTGCGGTGCGCTGCTGGCTGTGGATGCATCCGCACTGCCCGAGGGCGCACATACGGTGGTCTTCTCCTACATGCCGAAATGCTATGTCTATGCGTTCATCCTTTCGATGGGCGGTATTCTGCTGCTGGTCCTGTGTACCGCCATCCGCGTGCTCTCTATTAAAATAAAGGAAAGAAATCACGCCATCCGTCATGAATCCGTTGCACCCGATGCACCGGAGGCGGATGATACTGCCTGCATTCCGCTGGCGGAGCTGCTGGCAGAGGTAGAGGCGGAACGTGCCGCGGCGGAGACGTCTGCCGATACGCCGACACCGACACCCGGGGAATCCGAGCCGCCGTCTGAGGCGGAACGTACCATCCCGCCGCAGCAGGAGCTGACACCGGAGGAGGCATCGGCGGTTCTGCGCGATCTGTTCCCGGATGAGGCGGAGGAAACAGCCGAAAATGCATCGGATGATGCATCCGATGCAACAGAAACTGTTCAATAACGTACGAAAATTGCTTTTTTTCGTGAAATATATTGACAAAATCACAAAAGAGTGATATGATATTAACGGAAACCATTCCGTACAGTCGGATTTTCGGATTGTGTACGGTTTGGAAAAATAATTTTTCAAAGGAGAAAGAAAAATGAAAAAGATTCTTACCGGTGTTCTTGCAGTTTCTCTGCTTGCTTCTCTCGCAATTTCTGCTTCCGCTCTGGAAGATGCTGAAAGAACTGACGTTACTGTTTACAAGAACACTCCCACCATCGACGGCGTCATCAATGACGGCGAATGGGACCAGGACAATGCCATCGACATCACCGCTGACAACGCTATGCTTTGGGGCGGCGACGAGATCAACAACCTCGTTTACTTCTACTACAGCTGGGACGAAAATGGTCTGTACCTCGCAGCTGACGTCAGCGATACCGACGTCTGCAAGCCCGCTGATACCTCTGAAGTTTACAACCTCGACGCTTTCCAGTTCGCAATGGACCCCGGCGGAATGATCGCAGCTGACGGCGCTTACGGCGGCGCAATGTTCTACTCCATCGGCCCGATGCAGGACGGTACCCTCGGTGCAGTTTACCATCCTTACGGCGGCGCTCCGGAAGACTTCGATTACACCGGCGCATACACCATGACCGATGACGGCTGGCAGTTCGAAATGATCATTCCGTGGACCTCCGTTGAAATCCTCGCAGGCGACGGCTACGACTGGAAGCACGCTGACGGCGAAATCATCAACGCTCTTCTCTGCGTCCTCGACCGTGAAGAAGACGGTGCTGTTGCGCACACCTACCAGATCACCAACGCTGGTGCAGTTACCTTTGCTCCCGCTGACTACCCGCTGGAACTCCACCTCTCCACCTTCGTTGCTCCGTCTCTCGAAGTCGAAGAACCGGCAGCTGGTGAAGATGTTGAAGCTCCCGCTGAATCCGCTCCGACCACCGCTGACGCCGGCATCGTTGCAGCAGCAGCTGTTATGGCAGTCGCAGCAGGCGTTGTTCTCTCCAAGAAGCACTAATTCCCAAAAGAACATACGAGAACATACGCGGTTTCCTATAGGAAAGCATTGATTGACACAGTCAATCAATGATATGGTTTGATTATCCTCGCACCGTCCCGCTTGTCGGGGCGGTGTTTTTTTGTCAGAAAAAGGTCTGCGTTTGTTGAAGCTGAAACTGGCGTAGCTGCAGTCCTGATGCTCGGCATGATGCGTGTATCCGTTTCCGCAGCTGGTCTCGGAAAGGTTTACCACGCTCCGTTTGCTGCTCCCGTCGTTGACGGCGTCATGGAAGATGCATGGACGACTGCTGCATGGACCAATGTCGATGTTCCTTTCGACGGCTCCATGGACACGGTCTGTCCGGATGATAAAGCGTGAGCAACAAAAAATTTGTATTCCCACGTTGGCCAAAAACCAGCCGCCGTCCCAAAGCAGGGATAGCGGTTGGTTTTGTTGCATAAAAACGAAAATAAAAACAAACCTAAAATTGGATGAAACGCTGTTTTTGGGCAAAACCATACAGATTTATATTGACTTATTTTTATTTATCGTGTATAATAATGTCATCCACGGAATCGGGCCAACGGTTCCGGGAAATACAAATTTTTTTGGAGGATTTTCAATTATGAAAAAGATTCTCTCTCTTCTCGTAGTTGCAGTCCTGATGCTCGGCATGATGAGTGTATCCGTTTCCGCTACCCGCGATCTCGTTTACACCGCTCCGTTCGCTACCGCTGTAGTTGACGGTGTCATGGAAGATGCATGGACGACTGCTGAATGGACCAACATCGACCTGCCTCACGACGGCACCAAGGACGATGTCAGCTCCGCACGTGCAAGAATTATGCACGACGACCAGTACCTCTACTACCTGGTAGAAGCTACTGACGCAACTGTTGCTGAAGGTAACGGCGACGGTTTCGAAATCTACTTCGACGAAGACTGCTGCGCTGACGTTGCTTACTGTGACGTTTCCACTCAGCTCGTCATGCACCTCGACGGTCAGGTTACCAAGGGCGCGAACTCCCTCGGTGATGTTGACATGGTTAAGGAATATGTCGTCACCACTACTTCTGACGGCTACCTCCTCGAATTCAAGGTTGAGCTCCTGAACGGTATCCCCGCTTCCAAGACCCTCAACATCGAATTCATGTACAACAACAATGACGAAGCAGGCGGATTCCTCGGTGCAGACCGTTGGAACGTAGACACCAACGCTGGTGACACTGCTCCGTGGCAGGCTCCCGAATGCTTCGGTAAGCTCGTTCTCGCTGACTACGTTGAACCCGAAGTTGAAGATGTTCCCGCTGATGAAGCTCCCGCTGAAGGCACTGCAGCTCCCTCTACCGCTGACGCTGGTATCGTTGTTGCAGCAGTCGTTATGGCAGCAGCAGCAGCAGTTGTTTGCAAGAAGCACTAATTCTTGACGAACACTGTTCTGAATAAGAACATAGAAATCCCCTCACGCAAGTGAGGGGATTTTTTTACATGTTGGACTTGAAATTTTCATCATTCTATGATACAATATAATCGGTGAGGAGTGATGACAATGGGGTATAAAGGCATCACAGAAACGCAGTCTGTGTTTTCTGAAATCATAAGACAGAAAATCAAGGAATATCGTCTGATGGATGATGCATTCTTCTCCGAGGTATTCCGTGGGGATACACAAGCTGCATCCTTTTTACTCGGTCTGATTCTTGAACGTAGCGATCTGAACGTAATACGGGTAGATACACAAGCGGAATATAAAAACGCTGCACGCAGATCAGTTCGCCTTGATATTCGCGCTGTTGATGAGGAAGGACAGATATATGATATCGAGATTCAGAAATCCGATGAAGGTGCATTGCCGCAAAGAGCGCGATATTATTCCGGTATGATTGACAGCGAATTGCTTGATAAAAATGATCCGTTTACTGCGCTTCCACAGACATATGTGATTTTTATAACAGAAAACGATTATTTCTCTGCCGGTTGTCCTGTTTATCATATTGAGCGTTGTATTAAGGAATTGGATGATACCTGTTTTGACGACGGTTCGCATATTTTATATGTCAACGGCATGTTCCGGGATCCGACACATCCGATCGGTCGGCTGATGCACGATTTTCACTGTATGACGGCGGAAGATATGTATTATCCTGTATTTGCTGAACGTGTACACTATTTCAAAGAAACGGAAAGGGGCTATCAAACGATGAGCAGAGTTACAGAAGAATTGATGGAAATCGGTCGTATGGAAGCATTTTATGAACTGTATACTGATCAGCGTATCAGTAAAAAAGAATTTGCAGCTTATGTCGGAATATCGGTTGATGAGGTTGAAAATTTTGTAAAAGAAAAGATTTCCATCTATCCGCGTTCTCCGAAAAAGGCCATCAAAGAATAACAAAAAAGCTGTATCCGGATCGGATACAGCTTTTCATTTCCGTGAGGTGAATCTTACTTAACTTCGACTTCTGCGCCTGCTTCGGTGAGCTTAGCTGCGAGAGCGTCTGCGTCAGCCTTGGAGATGCCTTCCTTGATTGCCTTGGGAGCGCTTTCAACGAGGTCCTTAGCGTCCTTCAGGCCGAGACCGGTAACTTCGCGGACAACCTTGATAACGTTGAGCTTGCCTGCGCCAGCGGACTTGAGGATGACGTCGAATTCAGTCTTTTCTTCAGCTGCTGCTGCTGCGGGAGCTGCACCTGCTGCTGCGACTGCGACGGGAGCTGCGGAAACGCCGAATTCTTCTTCGAGAGCCTTAACGAGGTCTGCGAGTTCGAGGATCGTGAGAGCCTTAATTTCTTCTAAAATCTGAGTGGTCTTTTCGGTAGCCATTTTTCATAACCTCCTGATACTTTTCAAATATTTTTATTTTGATGGACCGCTATGCCGTCTGACATATCCGGTCAGTATGGGGAATAAAAATTACGCGGTAATTCTTATTCTGCTGCGGGTGCTTCTTCTGCTGCACCTTCGCCTTCCTTGTCGATGATTGCCTGGAGAGCACATGCCAGACCGTAAAGCGGGGACTGGATGGAGCCAAGCAGCTTGCCGATAAGGATTTCCTTGGACGGAATGTTTGCGAGTTCGAGAACGCCTGCCTGATCGAGGACCTTGCCTTCAACGAAACCTGCCTTGAGTTCGAAAGAGTCGATCTTGTCTGCGTATTCCTTGAGGATCTTTGCGGGAGCAACCGCGTCATCCTTGGAAATTGCGATAGCGGTCATACCTTCCAGAACGTTTGCGAGTTCGCCGTAACCGACATTTTCGCACGCACGCTTGGTCATGGTGTTCTTGATGACTGCATATTCAACGCCTGCTTTTCTGAGTTCAGCACGCATCTTGGTGTCGTTTTCAACAGTGATACCTGCGTAGTTAACGATAACACCGGAGACTGCATTCTGGAGCTTGTCAGTCAGGTCAGCAACGATCTGCTTCTTCGATTCGAGAACCTTTGCGCTGGGCACAATATTCACCTCCTGTAAAATTCAAAACACGGATGAGTTGATAATCTTTTAGAAAATCGGTTATGGAATCCGGAAAAACAAAAAAGCCTTTATCCGCCGATAAAGACCGCAAACCGTCAGCGCAGTTTCCTGCACAGCACTGTTATGAATGTCTTCCTCGGCAGGGAATCGTTTCCGGTTTTACAGAACCTGCTGTCTTTGGATTAACATTGATATTATACCATGAAAGTATCGGTTTGTCAATACTTTTTTCAAAAAAAGAGAAAATATATTTTGAAAAAAACGAATAAAAATCACATGCGACAATGACAAACTTTTGGAAACCTATTGAAAAATCAGCAGAATCGTGATATACTATAGCATATCTATAAATAAATTGTATGAAAAGGAGGAGTCGGAAATGAATCTTCTTTGGTATAAACAGCCAGCCGCAGTCTGGGAGGGCGCTTTGCCGCTTGGAAACGGACGGTTCGGCGCGATGATTTTCGGCGGCGTAAAGCAGGAGACCTTGCAGATCAATGACATTACGCTGTGGTCCGGCGGTCCGACCGATGGCGGCGACCGACCCGATGCGTATACCTATCTGGAAGAAATCCGCCGTCTTGTCCGCGAAAAGGATTTTGCCGCAGCGCAGGAAATGATCGTTGCGCATTTTACCGGCATCAAGGACGATACCTATTACGGTTCTCATACGACGATGGGTGAAATCGGTATCACGATGCATCATGCAGCGGAATATGCCGATTACCGCAGATCGCTTTCGCTCGATTCTGCGATTGCCGATACTGCATATACCGTGGACGGCGTCCGTTATACAAGAGAACATTTCATTTCAGCCCCGGCGCAGACGTTCGTTTCGCGTTTTACGGCAGATGCTGCGGGTGCGATCACAATGACAGTTTCCTATGCTCGTCCATGCTGTGACGTTTCTGTGGAAGGTCAGGACATTGTTGTACGCGGCAAAGCCGATGAAAACGGGGATATGCATTTCTGCGTGCGCATCCGTGCTGTTCTCCGCGGCGGCAGCATTGCACCTTCCGCTGACGGATGTGCCCTTGTGATTACCGGTGCGGATGAGGTTCAGCTTCTGATTGCCGGCGGTACCGATTACATTCCCGATCAGAGCCGTCAATACAAGCGCGAAGACCCGGAAATGATGGTACGCTTTACACTGGATGCGCTGTATCCCGATTATGCGGTGCTGAAAGCGGCACATATCGCGGATTACCGCGCACTGTTTGAACGTACGGTTCTGCATCTCGCAGGGCCTTCTCACGACGAGCTTCCAACCGATGAGAGAATCTGTGCATTCAATGAACGCGGAGGTGATATCGGTCTTGTCACGCTGTATTATCAGTTCGGCAGATATCTGCTGATCTGCTCCTCCCGTGAGGACAATATGCTTCCCGCCAATCTGCAGGGACTTTGGAATAAGGAAATGAAAGCGCCGTGGAATGCGGACTACCATTCCAATATCAATTTGCAGATGAACTACTGGCCGGCAGGTCCGACGGGACTGATTTCCTGCATGGAGCCGCTGTGCAAATACATCGAAGGTCTGGTTGAAAACGGACGGAAAACCGCACGTGCGTATTATAACGCCGAGGGCTGGATGTCCGGTATGAACAACAACCCGTTCGGGTATACCTCGCCCGGCGCCGGCGCACCGTGGGGACAGTTTTCTGTTGCAGGCGCATGGCTGTGTACACACCTGTATGAGTATTATGCATTCACACAGGACAAAGCGATTCTTGAACGCATTTATCCGGTTATCCGCGAAAATGTCCTGTTCAGCCTGACAACGCTGATCGAGGATGAGAACGGATATCTGGTCACATCCCCGTCGGCCTCTCCCGAAAATGTCTATCGGACCGAGGACGGTCTGCAGGGCTGGGTCTGCGAAGGCGCGACGATGGATCTGGAAATCATCTATGAAACCTTCCGTGAGCTGCTGCTGCTCGGTGAGGTTCGCGGCGGCGACGAAGAATTCCTTGCGCAGGTGAAGGCTGCCATGGCTCGTCTGCGTCCGCTGCGCATCGGTGCGGCAGGACAGTTACAGGAGTGGTCCGGTGACTGGGATCTGTTGGCTCCCGAGCGCAACCACCGTCATGTCTCGCATATGTTCGGTCTGCATCCCGGTACGATGATCACACCGGAGGAAACGCCGGAGCTGATCGCGGCGGCAAAGAAGACGCTGGAGCTGCGCGGTGACGACGGAACCGGCTGGTCACTTGCATGGAAGATCAATTTCCAGGCGCGGCTCGGTGACGGCGAACATGCCTACCGCCATATCGAGCGCATTTTGCGGTATGCAGGCGGTTCGGAAGGTCAGTTCAATTACGCGACCGGCGGCGGTACCTATGCCAATCTGTTCGATGCCCATCCGCCGTTCCAGATTGACGGCAACTTCGGTGCAACAGCGGGTATAACCGAGCTTCTGCTTCAGAGCCACCGTGTATATGATGCAAATTCCTTTGTGTTGTATCTGCTTCCCGCGCTTCCCGCAGCCTTTGCCGACGGTTCTGTCCGCGGACTCTGTGCGCGCGGTGCATTTACGGTTCATATGACATGGCACAGCGGTAAGCTGGTGGACGCGCAGATTGTTTCCGGTGCCGGACGACGCTGTGTTGTGCGCGGCGACTATACGGTTCTTTGTCACGATGTTCCGGTGACTTGCGTGACAGCCGACGACGGACTGACCGCATTTGATACGGTCATCGGTGAAACCTATACATTGATTCCCCGTGGATGACGGGTTTGCAGGCTTATGAAAAAAATCTTTTTATCGCTGCTGAAGGCGGCGTTGTATACATTTGTTTTTCTCGGCATTCAGCTGGCAGTGACGCTGGTGCTGTCCGTGTCGGCAATGCTGATTGAGGAAATCCGGGCATATATCACAGGCGATGTTTCGTCGGAGCTGTATCAGCTGGAGAATCTGGTGTCTGTGGTCACGTTTGTGTCCGGTGCAATCACCATACTGTTTTTCTGGATTTTCTTCGCCGTGCGCGGGAAATCGTTTTCGCAGGAAGTTCGGTGGCATCGGATGCCCAACGCCGGTCAGGCATGGCTTGGTCCGTTGGAATGCGGCTTCGGTATGTCCATTCTGTCCTCATTTGTACTGGCCCTGATTCCGTTTCCGGAAGCGTGGTATGCTTCCTATGATGAGAGTATGGAGCTTCTGATGTCGGGAAATCCCATTCTTCTGACGGCGGCGACGGTCATTGCCGCACCGTTTGTGGAAGAGGTGGTATTCCGCGGACTGGTTTATACCCGTTTGTGCCGCGGCATGAAAACCTGGATTGCGGCACTCCTGTCCGCTGTGATTTTCGGACTGGTACACGGAACGCTTCTGCATCTCGTATTCACGGTGCCGATGGGGCTGGTGCTGTGTCTCTTTTACGAAAAGTATCGCTCACTCTGGGCGCCGATCATCCTGCATATGAGCTTCAACCTTGCGGGAAGTGTACTCGGCTATTACAGTCTGGAATCTGCGGCACCGATCATTGTGCTGATTGCCATCGGTGTTTATCTGACGGTTCTGGGACTGCTTTCCATGCGTTGGTACCGACGCGATACCGGGCTGTATGTCCGTCCTGCCGTACCGGTTTCCGTCGAAACGGAACCCCTTTCTTTGGATGCAAATCAATAAGATATAAAAAGATATAAAAATTGTTTTGGAGGAACACATTATGAAAACCCGTATTACCACATCCGCACTCGCCCTGCTCCTGCTCGGTGCTATGGCACTGAGTGCCTGCGGCGACACCACCGGCACGCAGACAGACGGCACCGGCACACAGGCATCCACCGATCCTGTTGTCACAGAAGAACCTGATGAGGCTGATATCCGCAAGGCCATTCCCGACAATCTGCCCGAAACCGATATGAACGGCTATGAATTCCGTGTCTGGTCCCGTACCAGAGGCGACTTCGTTGAAGATGTCGGCTTTGACACCGAGGAAACCGGTGAAGTCGTCGATGATG
>SVRM01000082.1 GCA_015064785.1 Oscillospiraceae bacterium | reverse complement strand
TGCAGGAACAAAATAACAGCCGTCTCGACGACTCATCCGTCTTTCGACAAAAACGCAGGGGCGTTTTCATCGAAATCCACCTTCCCTGGTGAGGGAAGGCTTGGATGCGCGATCTGCCATCAGCTTCGCTTTTCACCCGTAAACATAATCTCACCCTTAAGTTGACAGAATTACCCCGTCAGGGATGGCATGGAATGATGAACAACGCAGGAACAAAATAACAGCCGCCTGCATGACACAGACGGCTGTCAATCCATATTTGAAATTACTTCAGAGATTCCAGTGCGGAGAGAATACCTGCGAGCGTATCGCGGTACTTGGCGAGCTTGTTCTTCTCACCCTCAACGACAGCGGCGGGTGCCTTTGCGACGAAGGATTCGTTTGCCAGCTTGCCCTCGACACGGCCGATTTCGCGCTCGATGTTTTCACGTTCCTTGTTCAGACGTGCACGTTCCTTCTCGAAGTCGACGAGGTCGCCGAGCGGGATATACAGCGTTGCGCAGTCGGTGATGAGCTGAACGGCGGTATCATCGGCGTAGGAATCGACCACTTCAACCTCAGCGGCGGACGCCAGCTTCTGGAAGAAGACAGCGGTCTTTTCGTTGAAGGTATCCTTTTCTGCCGTAACGATGAACAGCTTCGCTTTCTTGGACGGCGGGACGTTCATTTCCGCACGGCGGTTGCGGATGACCTTGATTGCGGTGATGAGGCGTTCCATGTGGATTTCATCTGCCGTGAAGTCCAGTGCATCGGTATAGGTCGGATACTTGGACAGCATGACCGTTTCCGGATGTGCGTCCGCGGTATGCGGCAGCTTCTGCCAGATTTCTTCCGTGATGAACGGCATGAACGGATGGAGCAGCCGCATCGTGCCTTCCAGAACGTAGGTGATGACGTTCTGCGCCGTCTTGTTTTCCTCAGTACCCTGTGCGTTCAGTCTCGGCTTGACCAGTTCGATGTACCAGTCGCAGAAGATATCCCAGATGAAGTCATAGAGGTTGGACAGCGCGATGCCGATTTCGTACTTTTCCAGGTTTGCGCCGACATCGCGGACCACCTTGTTATAAAGGGACAGAATCCACTTGTCTTCAATGTGCAGCTTGTCTGCATCGGGCAGGACGCATTCGTCGATATCGAGGTTCATCAGAACGAAACGTGCTGCGTTCCAGATCTTGTTGGTGAAGTTTCTTGCAGCCTCGATCTTTTCGTCGGAGAAGCGCATGTCGTTGCCGGGTGCGTTGCCCGTAGCCAGTGCAAAACGCAGTGCGTCCGCACCGTACTTGTCGATGATTTCCAGCGGATCGATACCGTTGCCCAGAGATTTGGACATCTTTCTGCCCAGTGCGTCACGGACCAGACCGTGAATCAGAACGGTGGAGAACGGCTTTTCGTTCATCCATGCCATGCCGGAGAAGATCATACGGGAGACCCAGAAGGTGATGATGTCGTAACCGGTGACGAGCGTGGAGGTCGGGTAGAAGCGCTTCAGATCGTCGGTGTCATCCGGCCAGCCGAGCGTGGAGAACGGCCAGAGCGCGGAGGAAAACCAGGTATCAAGCGTATCGGGATCCTGACGCATGGTCTTGCCGCACTTCGGGCAGACAGCGGTGTCTTCCTTTGTGACGACGGTTTCGCCGCAGTCGTCGCAGTAGAACGCGGGAATGCGGTGACCCCACCAGAGCTGACGGGAGATACACCAGTCGCGGATGTTTTCCATCCAGTGGAAGTAGTTCTTGTCAAAGCGTTCCGGAACGAACTTGATCTCGCCGGAGCGGACAACGTCGATGGCGGGCTTTGCCAGCGGTTCCATGGAGACGAACCACTGCTTGGAGACCATCGGCTCAATCGTCGTGTGGCAGCGGTAGCAGGTACCGACCTCGTGGGTCAGCGGTTCGATCTTTTTGAGCAGACCGAGTTCTTCCAGGTCTGCAACAATCGCCTTGCGCGCTTCCTTGGTCGTCATGCCGGCATACTTGCCGCAGTCAAGCACGTGCGGCTCACCGACAGATGCCTTGCCTGTTGCAAACAGTTCATCACATTCTGCCTTTTCCGCAGCACCGGTCATGCGGCCGTCATAGGTGAAGACGCGGACGAGCGGCAGGTTGTGGCGCTGACCGACTTCAAAGTCGTTGGGGTCGTGGGCAGGTGTAATCTTGACGACACCGGTACCCTTGGTCATGTCGGCGTGTTCGTCGCAGACAATCGGGATTTCCTTGTTAATGAGCGGCAGGATGACATGGCAGCCGTGCAGATGTGCATAGCGCGGGTCATCGGCGTTGATGGCAACGGCGGTATCGCCGAGCATCGTTTCGGGACGGGTGGTCGCCAGTTCCAGCATTTCACCGGTTTCCTTGACCGGATAGAGCAGGTGCCAGAAATTGCCGTTCTGTTCTTCGTATTCGACCTCTGCGTCGGAGATGGAGGTGGAGCAGCACGGACACCAGTTGATCATGCGGTTGCCGCGGTAGATGAGCCCCTGTTCATACAGGCGGACAAAGACTTCCTTGACAGCCTTGGAGCAGCCCTCGTCCATCGTGAAGCGTTCGCGCGTCCAGTCGCAGGAGGAGCCGAGACGCTTCAGCTGGGAAATGATGCGTCCGCCGTACTGATCCTTCCAAGCCCATGCGCGTTCGAGGAAGCCCTCACGTCCGATGTCGTCCTTGGAGATGCCTTCTTTGCGCATAGCTTCAACGATCTTGACTTCGGTTGCGATGGATGCATGGTCGGTGCCGGGAACCCACAGCGTGCAGTAGCCCTGCATACGCTTGTGACGGATCAGAATGTCCTGCAGCGTGTTGTCCAGCGCATGACCCATGTGCAGCTGACCGGTGATGTTGGGCGGAGGAATGACGATGGTGTAGGCAGGCGCGTCACCCTTGGTGTCGGGCGTGAAGTAGCCCTTCTCGCTCCATTCCTTGTAGAGTCTGTCTTCAAGCTCCGCAGGAGCATAAGTTTTTGCAAGTTCTTGTTTCATGGTTGTAATTCCTTTCTCGTACATGTATGGTACGGTGCAATCTTGATGCACTTGTCGCATCATTGCAATTTCGGTTTTAAGGAACTGTAGGGGCGATTCACGAATCGCCCGTAATTGAGATGGTTTGTACTACAGTCATTCTTGGTATGATTGGAAAAATTGCCAAACAGCAGAGTTTTCAAGCCAATTGCTTGGAAATCTCGTCGCATAAAACCGCTCTGCGGTTTTATGCTTCTTCCCAGTTATGGAAGAATGCAGTGATATCGTCGTCGTCCTCGAGTGCGTCGATGAGCTTGTTCATGTTGGTGACAGCGTCTTCGTCGGTGACATTGACATAGGACTGCGGAATCTTGTCTTCTTCTGCGGAAACGTAGGTGTAGCCCTTGTCGGTAAGCGTCTTTGCGACAGCAGCGACGTCGTCCACTTCGGTGTAGATTTCAAAAACTTCGTCCTCAGCCAGGAAGTCGGTAGCACCTGCTTCAAGAGCATCTTCCATCAGCTGGTCTTCGTCGACATCTTCCTTTTCAATGACGATGACACCCTTGTCCTCAAACATGAAGGAGACGCATCCGACAGTACCGAGGTTGCCGCCGAACTTATCGAAGTAGTGGCGGACGTTGCCGGCGGTTCTGTTTCTGGAGTCGGTCGTTGCCTGAACGATGAACGCGATGCCTGCCGGACCGTAGCCTTCGTACGTGATTTCTTCGTAGTCGGCAGCGTCAGCGGAGGAAGCCTTCTTGATGATACGTTCGATGTTGTCGTTGGGAACGTTGAGCGTTTTTGCCTTTGCAATCAGGGTTGCGAGCTTGGAGTTGGATACAGGATCGGGACCGCCTTCCTTGACGGCGACAGCCATTTCCTTACCGACCTTGGTAAAAACCTTGGCGCGCTGTGCGTCGGTCTTTTCTTTCTTGTGTTTGATGTTGTTCCATTTGGAATGTCCGGACATGATGAATCTCCTTTTTTATATTAAATCTTTTCGTTCTTGCCGATGCAGATCAGATCAAATGCGGTGCCGAGTACATACTTGACAGCCAAAGTCAGCTTGACGCGGAAGGTGCGCAGTGCTTCATCCTCGCAGGACAGAATCTGGATATCATGGTAGAAGCGGTTGAAGTCCGCGCAGACATCGAGGATATAGCGCGTGATAACGGATGGCTCGGATTCGTGCAGTGCCTGTGCGACCTTGTCGGGGAACAGCGCCAGCGTCTTGACCAGCGCATTTTCCTCTTCTGTCAGTGCAACGCCGGTAAGATCGACGGGTGCGTGCAGATCAGTCATGCCGGCAGCCTGTGCCTTTGACACGATGGAGCAGGAACGCGCGTAGGTGTACTGTGCGTAGGGACCGGTGTTGCCCTCAAAGGACAGCGCATCCTCCATGATGAAGTTGATGTCGCGGATGCGGCCGGAGGACAGGTAGTAGAAGATGATGGCGCTGACGCCGACGGATTCCGCAATCTGTTCCTTGCCCTCGAGGTCGGGGTTCTTTTCTTCCATGATTGCAGCGACCTTCTCGATGGCCTGGTTGAACAGATCACGCAGCAGCACGACATTGCCGGAACGGGTCGAGAGCTTGCCGCCGTCAATGGAAACCGTACCGTAGGGGACATGAACGAGCTGATCTTTTGCCCATTCGTAGCCCATCAGCTCCAGAACCTTGAACCACTGTGCAAAATGCAGGCTCTGACCGGAGGAGGTGACGTAGATGCACTTGTCGAAGTTGTAGGTCTTCTTTCTGTACAGCGCCGCCGCGATGTCACGTGCGGGGTACAGCGTGGAGCCGTCGCGCTTGAGGATCAGGCAGGGCGGCATGTTGTATTCGGACAGGTCAACGATGGATGCGCCGTCGTCGATGACCATGATATTGGACTGCTTCAGCTCATCAACAACCGCAGGCATCTTGTCGGTGTAGAAGCTCTCACCGGCATAGGAGTCAAAGGTGATGCCCAGCTGCTTGTAGGTCTTTTCGTATTCGCGCAGGGAAATGTCGATGATCCACTTCCACAGCTCCATGTATTCCGGCTCGCCGTGTTCCATGGCAGTGAAGACCGCACGTGCTTCGTCGTTGAGGGACGGATCCTTTTCTGCTTCTTCGTGGAACTTGACGTAGAGATCGACGAGCGCATCACACTCACCGGCTTCTACCGTCGCACGGTCACCCCATCTCTTGTAGGCGACGATCATCTTGCCGAACTGGGTACCCCAGTCGCCGAGGTGGTTGATGCCGATACAGTCATAGCCGCAGAATGCATGGAGCTTCTTTAAGCTGTGACCGATGACGGTGGTGCCGAGATGGCCGATGTGGAACGGCTTTGCAACGTTGGGGGAGGAATAGTCTAAAACGACGGTCTTGCCGACACCCTCGTCGTTGGCACCGTAGGTTTCCTTCTTTGCAAGGATGGTGTTGACGGTGTTTGCCGCCATGCCGGACTTGTCCGTGAACATGTTCAGATAGCCGCCCGCAACGTCAACGCGGGAAATGCCGGGGATGGAAAGACCGTCGGACAGAGAAGCCGCGATTTTCGGCGGAGCCTGACGCAGGGTCTTTGCCAGCTTGAAGCACGGGAATGCAAGGTCACCCATTTTCGGGTCCGGCGGGTATTCAAACATACCCACAATGTCTGCGGCCGACAGGTCTGCGCTGTCAGTCAGCGCGTTGATCTTTGCCAGAATCGCTGCCGCTGCCGCTTGTTTTAACTGATTCATAGGACGGTATGCTCCTTTTATTTTTTTGTGGATGAATTTTCAGATACTTACAATATATTATACTATAAAATCGTCTGAATAGCAAGGTGTTTTCTGTATTTTTTTTAATTTTCCGCAATCCTTTGCTTCTTCTGTGAAAAACATCTGATTTTTGAAAAAAAGTTCGCGGATGTCCGTTGCTTTTTTCCCTTTTGCATGATATAATACAGGCAGAATCAAAACGATTTTGGAGGTACATAGCGTGAAAAATACTTTTTCACACGGGTTTTGTGGCTTTCGTTGATATTCATCAACGATTTTGCTTCACAAAATCAGCCCCAATTCCCCAAAGAAAGGAAGCTTTCGTAAACGAAAGCTATGGTAATTTTTATGAAAGTCTGTATGAACTGCCATCTGACATATGACGACCAGGCACAGATCTGCGCGCAGTGCGGAGGACCGCTGACGCAGGTGGTTCCCCAGCCGGTCCATGTGACCGATCACACCGCCGAATTTGATACCGCGGACATCTCCGCGAACAAGGTGCTTGCGATGGTTCCATACCTGATGGGCTGGATCGGCATTGTCATTGCACTGCTGGCAAGCGGAACCTCGCCTTATGCTGCATTCCATGTCAAGCAGGCACTGAAGATTCAGGTCTGCAATGCGCTGCTGGGCATCATTGCCACCGTTCTTGCAATTACCATCATCGTTCCGATTGCGGCGGCAGTATGTATCCTGATCCTGGGCATTATCAATATCATCTGCTTCTTCGGCGTCTGTGCCGGCAAGGCAAAGGAACCTGCCATTGTCTGCAATCTGCCTTTTTTGAAGTAATTTTGATCAAATTTTTGATGATTGGTGCTGTACGGCGGACCGTGCGGCACCTTTTTCTCTGTTTTGTCCGAAATACTTCTCGCTTCTCATGCAATACTGCGTTGCCGGAAAGGTTTTGCCAAGCTGCTTTGCGGTGTGCTCCTCCTCACATAAAAATTCAAATCCGCACTTTTCAATGACGCGGCGCGACTGCCGGTTGAAGTTGTAATGGCAAACAAATACCATGTCTGCGGACAGCTCCTCAAAGAGATATGCTTGTACGCGCCGCACCGCTTCCGGCATCAGTCCCTGACCCCAATAGGATTTGGACAGGACATATCCGATCTCGACGGTGCGCAGATCGGCATACGGATTTTCCCCGGACGGCAGATGCTCCCAGCGCGCGGTATGAAAGCCCAGAGAGCCGATGACACGTCGGTCTTCCCTGTGTTCTATGGCAAAGACATTGCCGTGTTCGATAAACTTTGTGAGGATGGTGCGGGATTCGTCCCGGCTTCGGTGCGGATTCCAGCCGGCCATCTGCCCGACGCCGTCGACGGATGCATAGGCATGGAAGTCGTCTAAATCGTCCCATGTCCACGGACGGAGGATGAGACGATCGGTTGTGAGAATGGTGTTTTTCAGATTGATTGGAATGTTCATCATCGGTCTCCTTTCAGAATATAAAAAAGCGGTGTCAGCCGTCGGATGAGAGGCTTACACCGCTTGTATTCGGGTGGAATCAAATTGATCCGCCAAAAGACAACGACAATGAAAGCCCGGCCTGTTCTCGAACAGAGACGCGCTTGACACCGACATTGACGGAATGCATGGCGAACATGATTTTGTCGTTCCTTTCTGGTAGAATTTTCATTATTATATCGCGGAATTTTCTGTTTGTCAAGGCTTTTTGAAAAAATCCATACGATCCTTGCACAAAAGACAGAAAATGAAAATATTTCTTGACAAAAACCGCCGTGTCCTTTATAATGAAATCAAAGAGATTTTTCTGATGGGAGGAAACAGGCAATGGACGAAATGAAACGACCGATTCCGAGAATTCTGTTTGATACCGATATCGGCGGTGACTGTGACGACGCGGGGGCTCTTGCGATGCTGCACAGGCTCTGTGACCGCGGGGAATGTGAGCTGCTTGCGGTGACGGCATGTTACGCCTCACCGCATGTCGCCGGATGTATCGATGCGATCAACCGTTACTACGGACACTCGGTTCCTGTCGGGATTCTGCACGGAAAGCCGTCGGCAGAACCCGGGGTTTACGCCAAGGGACTGTGCGAGGAGTTTGAAAACAGCTATCCGCCGGAGAACACAGACCGCGTTCCCGATACCGTTGCTGTCATGCGGCGTGTGCTTGCGCAAGCCGAAGATCACAGCATAACGCTTGCGGCGACCGGCTCAATGGCATCGCTTGCGGCGCTGGTGCAGAGTCCGGCAGACGCATATTCGCCGCTGGACGGGGGGGCGCTGATTGCCAAAAAGGTTCTGCGCACGGTGGTCATGGGCGGACGGTTTTTCGGTTCGTGGCCGATGCCGATTGTGCTTGGCGGCGATTTCACGGTAACCTGGGAATGGAATATCAAGGCAGATATTCCCGCGGCGCAGATCATGTGCCGGACGTGGCCTGGCGAGCTGATTTTCTCCAGCTACGAAATCGGTCTGTGGTGTGTGACCATGAAGGGCTATGCGCAGAAGGCGCCCAAAGAAGACCCTGTCCGCCGCGCGTATGAGCTGCATCCATGCGGACGGGATTACGGACGCGAAAGCTGGGATCACACGGCGCTGCTGTATGCCGTCAGACCCGATGCCGGATACTGGAATCTGCATCCGTTCGGCCGTGTGACGGTCGACGACGGCGGCGTTACGGAATGGCATGAGGAGGCGGGCGGTATGCAGTCCTACCTTCTGCCGCGCGAAGATTACGCGGTCATCCGCGACACCATCAACGAACTTGTATTCACCGGAACGGATGAAGAAAACTGACATTGAAGGAAGCAGCTATGGGAACACAAAAGAAACTTGATTTTGATTTTCAATACGGCATCCGTCTGCGCTCGGACGGCTTTGCCACGGTCGGACGGGAGGGCGGCGACTTCTGGCGTGCGTTCCTCGACACCGACGAGATCCGTGAGCTGTCGGTCTACTCCCATGCGCAAGCGCCGGTCTCCGTGACCGAAGATGCGCATGGAACGGTGGTCGTTTATGATCGGCTGACAGCGGAGGACGGGGGAATCTACGATATTTCGCTGACGGTGCGGATCACACGGGAGGACGACGGTGCGCTGCGGTTTTCGGCGGAAATCGAAAACCGCTGTGACGTGATTGTCAATGAATTGCAGCTGCCGTTCATTGATGCCTATGAATGGGGCTGTGCGCCGGAAAAAGAAGAATTTTTCATCGCCGAGGGACTCGGTGCGCATACCGTCAATCCGCGTCAGCGTGTGTCATGGTGTCATACCGAATATATGAGTGCCGACTATAAATCCACATGGATGGCGCATACCTATCCGCCGGCAATGGGCTCCCGCGGCATGTCGATGCCGTGGATGGGACTGCAGCTCGGTACACATTTTCTGTACTTCGGGGAACACAATCCCGAAATGCGCATCACCGGCTTCAACATCGGCATCCCGCCCAGACATCATACGTCGGCGCTGATGTGTCAGCTGTCCCACTATCCGGCGGTACGCAGAGGAGAATGTGTGGAAACGGCGCAGAGTGTGATTGCGCTGTTTGACGGTGATTGGCGCGACGGTGCGGCATACTACTGCGACTGGTCGGAGAGGACATGGCGTCTGCCGCAGCAGATTCCCGACTGGGTACGGGATATTACCGGCTGGCAGCGCGTCATTCTCAAGCATCAGTACGGAGAAATTTTCTGGAAATATGAAGATCTGCCGCGGCTGTATGAAGAAGGCAGGAAGTCCGGACTCAACGCTCTTCTGGTGTTCGGCTGGTGGAAGGGAAGATTTGACAACAATTATCCCGAGTATGAAGCCGATCCGGCGCTCGGCGGCGAGGAGGCACTCCGCGCGGCAATTGCCGAAGTACAGCGGCGTGGCGGACACGTGCTGCTCTATACCAACGGCAATCTGATCGACGTGAAAACGCAGTTCTACCGCGACATCGGCCAGAAAATCTCCCACAAGGACATCGACGGCAACGAGTACCGTGAGCATTATCAGTTCTCCAACGACGGTACGGTTCTGCGCAATTACGGGTACAAATCCTTTGATACCGCCTGCCACAGAACAGAGGAATGGCACGACAATCTTCTGCGTGTTGCGCGGCTGAAGCTGTCGTTCGGTCCCGATTCGATCTTCTTCGATCAGCTCGGCTGCTGTCTGAAGCTGTGCTTTGATACCTCCCACCCGCACGGAAACCGCATCGATGAGGACGGCATGGGACGGTACGAAAACATCCGCGCCATCCGTGAGATTACACCGGCGGGCAAGGCCATCGGTACGGAGTGGATGTGTGACCGCTATGCCAATCTGGTCGATTATGTCCATGGCTGCGGCACAGCCTTCAACTATACACCCGACGCATTCCCGGATATCTACCTGCACACCTTCCCGGGGATCCCGGCGTCCAACCGCTTTATTCACGACGACAAGCCGGGTTTTGCCGATCATCTCAACTACGCATTTGTTTACGGTATGATCTTTGATGTCTGCATCTGGCGCGGACGGCGCTGTGGTATTGCGGGCGTTCCCGCTTATGCGGAGCATGTGAAATATCTCAATGATCTGAAGCAGACCTACCATAAATACTTCTACCGCGGCACGTTTTCGTCGATGTACGGCGAGACGCTGCCTGCGGGTATCCGTGCATCAAAGTTCACCGCACCAGACGGTGATGTCATTGCAGCGCTCTGGAACACGACCGGAGAAGATGTGACCTTTACCCTCTGGGGCAGAGAGATCACAGTGCGCGCAAAGGATGTCGCTGTTGTGGAATATTCTGAATAAAAACAGGGCAGCAGTAAGTTTCAAGCTTACTGCTGCCCTGTTTGCGTTTATATGATTAATAGAACATCTTGTCCTGGAGATAGGAAACGAGTTCGGAAATGGGCAGTCTGACCTGTTCCATCGTGTCGCGGTCACGGACGGTGACACAGTTGTCCGCTGCAATGCCCTTTGCTTCGTCGCCGACGGTGTCGAAGTCAACGGTGATGCAGTACGGTGTACCGATTTCGTCTTCACGGCGGTAGCGCTTGCCGATGGAGCCTGCATCGTCGTAGTCGACGGTGAAGTACTTGGAAAGCTCAGCGTAGATTTCCATTGCCTTGTCGCCGAGCTTCTTGGACAGCGGCAGAACAGCAGCCTTGACGGGAGCCAGTGCCGGATGGAAGCGCATGACAACGCGGGTATCCTTTTCGTCGATGACTTCTTCGTCGTATGCTTCGACGAGGAATGCCAGCGTCACACGGTCAGCACCGAGGGACGGCTCGACAACGTACGGAATGTACTTTTCGTTGGTGTCGGGATCGAAGTAATCCATGGACTGACCGGAGTGGTTCTGGTGCTGGGTCAGGTCGTAGTCGGTTCTGTCGGCAATGCCCCAGAGCTCGCCCCAGCCGAACGGGAAGAGGTATTCAAAGTCGGTGGTTGCGCGGGAGTAGAAGCAAAGCTCTTCCGGATCGTGGTCACGCAGGCGCAGGTTTTCGCGCTTCATGTTCAGATCGTAGAGGAAGTTTGCGCAGTAATCCTTCCAGTAGGCAAACCATTCAAGGTCAGTGCCGGGCTTGCAGAAGAATTCCAGCTCCATCTGCTCGAATTCACGGGTACGGAACGTGAAGTTGCCGGGCGTGATTTCGTTTCTGAAGGACTTACCGATCTGTGCAACGCCGAAGGGAACCTTCTTTCTGGTGGTTCTTGCCACGTTCTTGAAGTTGACAAAGATACCCTGTGCGGTTTCGGGACGGAGGTACAGGGTGTTGGAGGAGTCCTCGGTAACGCCCTGGAAGGTCTTGAACATCAGGTTGAACTTGCGGATGTCGGTAAAGTCAGCGGAGCCGCAGGACGGGCAGGTGATGTGGTGTTCCTTGATGTAGTCCTGCATTTCGGTATCGGACATACCTGCGGGATTGTCGTTGAGGTTGTTTTCCGCAACGTATTCTTCGATGAGCTTGTCAGCACGGTGACGGGTCTTGCAGACCTTGCAGTCCATCAAGGGATCGGAGAAGCCGCCGAGGTGACCGGATGCAACCCAGGTTTCGGGGTTCATCAGGATTGCGGAGTCCAGACCGACGTTGTACGGGCATTCCTGCACGAACTTCTTCCACCATGCACGCTTGACGTTGTTCTTCAGCTCAACGCCGAGCGGGCCGTAGTCCCAGGAGTTTGCAAGGCCGCCGTAAATTTCGGAGCCGGGGTAAACGAAGCCGCGGTTTTTGCAAAGCGCGACCACTTTTTCCATTGTCTTTTCGGAATTGATCATGGTATGGCACACACCTTTCTTTTTGGTAAGTGAGAATTTTTTTGATGATATTTTATTATAACAAATAAAACCGTATCTGTCAAGAGTTTGACGAAAAGTCTTTGAAAACAGGGGCTTTTTCGATGAAAACCGGAGCACCGCATGAGGATACGGTACTCCGGTCGGGCATTATTCATTTAAGTAAATCCACACGCGGGAATCGATGATCTCTGCCGCATCCGCAGCACTGCGGACACCCTGCGTCACATAGGACATCTCCTCTGCGACAATTTCGCGGATCACGCGGTCGCCGGCACCGCGCGGGGCGGCATCGGTGAAATGGTTCAGCACCGCGTCAAATTCCGGCTTTGGAACCATAAAGCTGTCGCGCCCGGAAAGATCGGTCAGTTCAAAGCGGCTGAAACGGTCAAAGCTGACGGACAAAAAGGAGTCCCAGCCGTAGGTTTTTGCGGGATTGGGAACGGTATCCACGAAAAAATACTGATAGCCGTTTCCGATTTCCGCATCGACGGCGGAACGGGTGACGGGAAACGCGGACAGTGCGTCGGATGTCTGCACGGTGTCGGACAGGAACAGACGGAGAAATGCATATACCCCGTCGGAATACGCCGTATCTGCGCCGATGGCCGCCGACAGATCCGTTGTCACACGCACACTGCCGCCGTCCGCCGACGGATAGCCGCAGAGGGTGACCTCCGTGCCGCACTGTCGGATGAGATACAGAATCACGGGAATCATGTCGGGATCGCTGACATCCAGCGACAGGAACTTGATGTTTCCTGCCGCAAAGGCATCGAGAACCGTGCCGTGCAGCTGCGCCGAAGTGCCGGACAGCAGCTTGCCGTGGGCATTGCTGTAAAACGCGGATGCAGGTGCGGTCATCAGACTGCCGGTCTCGCCGAAGCATGCCGTCTCGTAATCGGAGAGGAACTGCATGACCCGGAGAAACAGCGGCGACGAAAAGCGGCTCTCACCGGTCTTCCTGTCGACAAAATCATAGATAGACAGCGCCTGAAGATCGCGCTGGATGTAATTGGAAAACAGCACTTCTCCGTCACCGAGTGTTTCATAAACGGAAAACAGTGTTTCATAGGTAAACGGCGTTCCCGGAGGCAGGGTTTGTGCTGTCGCCGCCAGAGTCGAGAAGCGGATGGTCAGCGGCAGAAGCAGAATTTCACCTGTGATATCGTCTGCGGCAATACGTTTGACGGTCGGCAGCAAATCCTGCTTGCCGGCAAAACCGGACAGATCGGCAAACAGGTGCTTGTCGCCGAGCTTTTCCAGAAGCGCTCCTCCGTCCGCATAGGCCTCGCCGAACAGATACAGATCATATTTCTCCCCGCGGAGCAGCGCATCCTCAAGCGCTTCTGCTGTGACGGATGTGACAGCTATGCAGTACTTGTCGTTTGTACGGTTGAACTGTGATACAAGATTCTGGATCAGAAGGGATTGGTAATGGCTTTGGGTCATGGCCTCGGCACCGACACTGACCGCACGGATCACCGTTTTTGCGGGACGTTCCGTCCGTGGATCCGGTGACAGAAGTGCGGGATACCGCTCGCCCGTGATCGGATTACGGAAAAAGGCGAGGAAGCGGTCCCCGGCAAGTGCCTTGCAGAAGCTGAGCTGCCCGGCGGACAGATACGATTTTTCAAAATCGCAGAGCAGCGTTTCCCGCCCGTCACGCTGAACCGTAATGCCGCCGCGGCCGATAAAGTACACGCCGTCCGGCCCTGTCAGTACAGAGGATGCCTTTTGCTGTGCTTCACACGGGGAAAAATATGCGTGCTGGGAAACCGTATCGCGTGCCGGGTCAAACAGATAACCCATACCGTTTTCCGCGAGCAGCAGAACACGTCCGTCCTCCTGTGTCGTACCGGTCATGATAACAGAGGCGACATCGTACGGTCCCATGATCTGCAGCTCTGTGCTGACCATATAAAAGGACGTTGTGCTTCTGCCGGTTACAAGCATCCAGTCATCGTCCAGCAGATACGAATAGTATCCGCTTTTGTCGGGCGGGGACTTCAGCGTTTCGGAAGTCTTCAGAACGGTGCCGTCTCCGTCCTGTATGCAGAAGGTCAGGCTGTCCTGCTCCTCCTGCTGCGCAATGCCGATCATACGCACCGGCTCCCCGCTCAGAACGCCGAAATCGAGGCGTACCTGAAAATGCTGATCGCCGACCACGGGATATTCGCCGATATAGCTGCCGTCCTCACAGCGGAAGGCAGTCATGATATAGGCGGAGCCGCCTTCCTTCACACGTTCTATGGGTACATAAAACGCATCGCCGCCGTCCGTGTGAAAATACTGACATGTACGCAGGGAATTTCCGTATCGCACCTCCGGATAGTAAAAATCGCCGGGAACGGTGATGGGATGCAGCACATACACGCCCTCACAGGACTCCATCATGACCTCTGTCATGTCTTCTTCGTCGGATGCGTCACCGCCGCCGAAAAACGGCAGGGACGGAAAGATACTCTTTGACGGCGAAACGCCGCCGGAGGCAGTACATGCGGTCAGAATTATGCAGGTAAGGAGCAGCAGTGCCGAAAGGACACACCGGATGTGATACATGGGAACCCTCCTTTGCGTGATCGGTATTTGTCTGACATTTGTGTTCTTTATAATTGTACCATACACATGAGGGTTTGTCAAGTGATTCGTTCAGATATCCCTTTTTTGATATTTGTTGCTGAAAAAAACTTCGTTGATTTCACCAAAGAGCGTTCGCATACTAAATACAAAAGGATCATTACCAGATCGTGTTTGAACCGATACCTTGAATTATTCATAATTATATTGTATACTGTATATAGATGGAACTTATTGAGAATTTTTTCGTCTAAACAAATACAGTCATGACGGAAAAACAGGCATACTGATGATATACTGGATATGTGAGA
>SVRM01000081.1 GCA_015064785.1 Oscillospiraceae bacterium | reverse complement strand
GGCAAGTGCCTTCTTTTCCGCTTCCCCGGCATAACCGAGAATCATTTCGGAAAAGCCCTCCATCGCGATTCTTGCCGCGCGCAGGAAGGATGTCTTTTCCGCATCATCGGCATAACGGACAAGGGACGCATCGATGTCCTCCAAGGTTCCGCCGATACCGCGCGTCAGAAAATGTGAATAATTTGCGCCATAATGGTCAGAATTGGTTTGAAAGTTTCGCTCGGGATACAGCGCACAGATCTGTTGTGCCGCCGTGATTTCGTCCTCAGATACTTCAGCAAATACACCTCTCAGAGAACCTGCAAAACGATCATTGTCATATAAGAACTTTTTATGGGTTGTAAACAGGGAACGAATAGCATATGCACGTGCAATGACATTTTCCTCATTCGGATACTTGGAATAGCCTTCTGCACGGTATATGCTGACTGCTTTGCATCCTGGTGCCGGAGCCTGTATTTCAGCCTTCAATGCGGAAAGATCAAACGGTAATTTCATGGGAACCTCCTATGCGTAGTAAAATATATTCTATTCTCCGAAACATAAACGAATAACGAAGAAGTTAAATCATGTTGACTGCAATTAGTATATCATATTCCATAATAAATGCAAGGCACACAATTAACCCGTCTTGACAAAATTAAGATAAAATATCAACAAATAGATTCAAAGAAGTAAAATTATTACTATAACAACGATATTCTTTGTCATATCTACGAGATATTCAAAATTTTCTAAGTTCATCTCGTTAATTGCAAGCGGGGTCTCAAACTATCTCGAGCCACACGACAGCCGCAATTCGTCCGCAAAGCGAGCGCAAGGCTGATCGGCTTGTTGAGGAGTGCCGTGCATTGGTCTGATACGTTGGTACAAGTACCGCCCTTTCTTGTGGTAAATCGGATCCGGAATCAATCCATCTGATCCGCGGGTTGATACAGTACCATCGATCCGCAACCCTTACCCCTGTAAATAATGTATATGTTGTACCCATTGTTTTCAAATATCTCCTACACAAATTTGCTGTTCCTATGTTATCAAAGTGCAAATATACTTGAATACAGGCTATACGCTCTTGACAAACTGACATTGTGATGATATAATATAGATATAACATCACAATGATACAGGAGGGGTATATGAGCACTGTAAAACTTCTTCACGGAACCGATCATATCATCGAAGTTCCGGATATTCATATCGGCAATCCCAAGAATGACTACGGAAAAGGGTTCTACTGCACAAAAATTGATGAAATGGCACGTGAGTGGGCATGCAAACAGAACACCCATGGATTTGTCAACATCTATGATTTTGATACATCTGGACTGAACATTCTGGATCTTCTGGACGGTAATTACACCGTCTTAAACTGGATGGCCCTGTTGCTCCGCTACAGAACATTCAAACTGGATTCTGAGGTCGCCATAGATGCCCATGATTATATCATTGAGCATTTCGCAATTGATTTAACGAACTATGATGTTGTCATCGGATATAGAGCGGACGATTCCTATTTCCAGTATGCAGAATCATTTGTGTCCAATACGCTGCCGCTTCGCAGTCTGAATAAAGTGCTTCGTCTCGGCAAGCTCGGTGAGCAGACCGTTGTTATCTCCCAAAAGGGATTTGACCGTCTGAAGTATCTGAATACCTATCCGGTTGATAAAACCATCTATTACCCCAAATTTCTGGACAGAGATACCACAGCAAGAGATACCTATCGCAAAGAGATCAAGAAAAGCCGATCTTACCGGGATGATATCTTCGTCCTGGATATACTGAGAGAGGAGATGCAGAATGATGACCCACGCATACAGCGAATCTTATTTGAATAATGCAAAAGATCGGCTTTCGTCGTTCTTTGATTATGCCATCAACGATTGCAGCATGAAACCGGATTGGATCACTGCCCTGTTTCTTAATACCGGTTTTGCCGAACAATTTGAGCGCGGAAATCCTGCTTACCTTGCGGGAATGTCCGGAGTGGAACTTGCATGTGCCGTCATACGCAAGGCTTACGGTCAAAAGGAGTTACCCCAACCGACCTTTACAGAAGACTGTTCACCCGAATATTGGGCAGGTTGGGCACTTGCCGAATACCAGTGGTACACAGGACGCCGTTTCAGGGATATTTTTGAAAGAATTCCACTTTCACAGATCATTGAAATGTATTCGGTATTTCACGAAATTGATATCACGAATTTTATTGATGCCATGGAAGCACATTACAATGCTGCTGAAGGGGAATCCAAACTGAAACGTATTCGTGAAAGCCGTGGTCTTTCTCAAAGCGGGCTTGCAGAATTGTCGGGGGTTAACCTTCGCAACATTCAGATGTATGAGCAGAGAGGCAACGATATCGACAAAGCACAGGCAAAGATTCTGTATAAGCTGTCTCGCGTTCTCGGATGTTCCATTGAAGACCTGCTTGAAAACCCTACAATGTAATTTCCAATTATTCCGAATAGAATACGACCCCGTCATCCAGCCGCAAACAGGCAAGTCTTCCCACAGGAAAACCGCATCCGCAGTCAATGCCGATTGCATTCTCCCCATACCAGACCTCAAGCGGCTTTATGCGTCGGAATTGATAGGTCGGTGTATGTCCGAATATCAAAGTATATCCCTCTGGAACACGGTCCCCGGGATACCACCGCTCCCACACGGTAAACTCAGTCTTTGAGTTATAGTGATCCGCCATCGGCACATAGTCTTCCTCCATCGATGCATGGATCAGTTTATACTTTTTTCCATGAAGTTCGATGTCAATATTCAACGGAAGTGCGTGAAGGTAGTCAGACACTTCTTTGCGCCATTCCTTGCGATTATGCCTCAGATAGTTATGTTTCACTTCCCCGCCATTCCGGTACCAGCGTTCAAATTCTTTGCTTGGTCTCGGCGGCAATTTACGGTTCCGATCAACAACCCAAAAGCCCTTTTCCAATGCTTCCAGCATCATGAATTCATGATTGCCGAGAAGCATTTTTACATTGGGCATTTTCATAATTCTTCTCAGGATGCGGATACCGTCGGGATAACGGTCTACCACATCTCCAAGGATGTATAATGTATCCTCCGGCTGCAAGCGGATCTGCTTGAGAACATCATCAAAACGCTTGCTGTTGCCATGGATATCAGACATATGTTTTATTCATCGAATCATCTTCTTTCTCTTATCAATCGGAAGTTTCAACACTGTGGAACAGAAAATGTATCTTTTCCACACGTTTATTGATATGCCAATGTCCGCAGTACCAGGCTTTGTACTCTGTTTTTTCTTCAATCTGATCAAGCCACAACTCCGTACTTGTATCAACGGTACTCTGATCAATGCCCGTTAGAAACATTTCGATCGGTTCATACTTATACGGACATGTATGGGACAGAATTACATCGACCGTATGCGATGCCAGCTGCCGTTCCACATATGCTTTGATTTCCTCACTTGGCTGCTCGTCTTGCCACCAACCGAACCCCTGCATCAGTCGGTAATATTTATCGACGCTGTAAGCCCCGCCGATTGCAATATGGCGAAGACCTTCGATTGTGTATATTTCCCCATCCTTTGCAAATAACAAATTCGGATAATCTGTTTCATACCAAACCGTACCACCGCACCATTCTTTTTGAATATAACTCTCTATTGTTCCCGGCCGCATTTCATGATTGCCATGAATACAGAGAAAAGTCGGTGCCAACTCTGCAAAGATTTCCTTCAGCCGTTGATCGCGTTTCCCGCCACAATAATTAGCTCCGACATCCCCAAGCAAAATGACAACTTCATTTTGTTGTAGATTTTTGTTTATGCAGAATCGCACAAGCGCATCTGCTGAGCCGTGGATATCGCCTGTATAGTAAATCATGGATGATCCCTTTTCTCTCTGACCATACCGGGTATCATTATGATATGAACCGTTGACATTGTACCCGTTAGGGTAATCTGAACGGTTAAGGTCGTTCTTTTTATTTCCACCATTATTATAACAAATATAAACGGATTTGTCTCGTATTTTTCGTTTTCATAGTCAATTTTGCAGAAATCATAAAAATGACATAGGAAAATGCAAAAAGACGGCGGGTCATAGCGACGCGCCGGCTTTGAGAGAATCATGGTTTCAGATCCATGTGAACGCTTTCCGCAAATACAATTTGTTTGCAATACTGAACCATTCGATGATGTCCGCAGACGGTTTACCTTGACAAATCCTGCGGCATATGGTATGATATGATATATGAAATCAAGTCCGAGACTGAGGCCCCTATCGAGATCGACATAACCGTCTCCGCCGCTTCCTTCACTGCCAAGCATGAGCAGATCCAGAAGTGCAAGGGGCAGATCAACATCGAAAAGTAAAGGAGGAGATTCCCTATGGAACTCCGTCACACATCTGTCCAGCCCATCGGCGTAGGATTGTATGACAAAACACCTGCCGCCGATCGTAAAGTCGGCATCGCTTACACCACCTGGCACCGTCCCGAGTTTCCCCGCTGGGGAAAGGGCACATGGGACCTCCCGCTAGACGGTCCTTACTGCTCCGACGACCGCGCGGTGATCTATAAGCACGGCATTCAGCTCCGCGACGCGGGCATCGACTTCGTGTTCGTGGACTGGACGAACAACACCTGCTACGATCCCGAAAAGCAGCGAGAGACCAACCCCGCCTTCCGCATGATCGAGGAATCCACCGACGTCCTCTTTGAGGTGTGGTCCACCATCGAGAACGCCCCCAAAATTTGCCTCTTCGCAGGCCCGGGGCACAGTATGCCCGTCAATCTGGAGAACGGCAACCACCAGAGAAAGGTGGATCAGATCTACCGCGACTATGTGGAGAAGTACCCCGACCTTTACTACAGCTACGAGGGAAAGCCTTTGCTCATGTGCTACGGCGCGACACCCAACTTCTATGGCGCAGATCCCGCATGGAGCGATGACCGCTTCACCATCCGCTGGGTCACGGGATATGTGGGGCAGCAGGAGGGACTGTACGATCCCGAGACCCTGCGTTCCTACCGCTTCTGGAGCTGGGAGGAGCGGGGCACGCAAACCTATACTGTGGTCAATAACCGCGTGGAGTGCGTCTCCGTCACCGCTGCCAGCCGCGCCCAGGGTGAAGAAGGGGACAGAGGTTACATTCCCGCCCGAGGCCGCCGAAACGGCGACACCTTCCGCGAGCAGTTTGAACGCGCCATCGAGCTGGGCGCAGGGACGGTCATCCTCATTTCCTGGAACGAGTGGACCACCAGCGAGCAGCTCTCTCTGGAGATCTCCAAGGATCTTGAGCCTTCCGTGACCCTTGGCACATTCTACTACGATCTCCTCTGCGAGCAGATCAAAAAGTTCAAAGGACAGAAGGAATAAGACCATGAAGCTCCGTGATATTCATCTCCGCGACCCCTTTATCTTTGCCGAGAACGGCATTTACTATCTCTACGGCACTCGTCGCGGTGATACCACCAAAGTCATCCCGTGGCAGGGGTTGGACGTGTATACTTCCACCGATCTCATCGAGTGGTGCGAGCCTCACGAGTGCTTCACACGCCCCGAGAATTTCTGGTCGGACAGAGATTTCTTCGCCCCCGAGGTCTACCACTACGGCGACGCATACTATATGTTTGCCAGCTTCCGCAGCGAGGATCGTCTGCGTTGCTCTCAAATTCTTAAGAGCGACAGCCCCATGGGGCCTTTCCTTCCCTTCACCGACGGTCCCATTACCCCTGATGGCTGGTCATGTCTGGACGCCACCTTCTATGTGGACGAGGAAGGCACACCATGGACGGCCTTCTGCCACGAATGGACGCAGATCGGTGACGGCACAATTGATATCCTCCCCCTGACCCCCGATCTTTCCGCCCCTGCTGGTAAGTCCGAGCTGATTCTCCGCGCAGGAGACGCCGCATGGTCATACTCCTTGGTAGATCCCACCTCACGCAACTACGTCACCGACGGTCCCTTCTTCCGTAAGGGCAAGAACGGCAAGCTGTATATGCTCTGGTCGGGCTTCCACGCAGGTCCTCAATACTGGTATGTACAGGCCTTGGCCATCAGCGACAGTGGAAGCATCCACGGCCCTTGGCGGCACGCGGATAAATTCATCTATGATCAGGACGGCGGTCACGGGATGCTCTTTGACGGCTTCGACGGCAATCTCTATCTCGTTCTCCACAGCACCAACGTCAATCCAAATGAGAGACCCAGACTGTTCAGGATCGCAGAGACCGAGGACTGTTTTGAGATCATCGAGCAGGTGAATACATAAGAAAAGACAACCGAGCGTCCGTGACGCTCGGTCATTTTTGGGTATCCTATCATCAAATATGACATCAGCGCAGTTCCGCGTAAAAATGGAACTGCGCTGTTTGTTTTCTTAAATGTTCTTTTCAAGTGTATTTTTTGAAAACAAGCTGTTCAGATCAAAATTGTGCATCATCGGTCCGGAGCCTTTGCCGAGATCCAGCATTGCAGAGAGTGCACCGGAAATGTAGTCTTTTGCGCGTTTCACCGACTCCGCAAGGGAAAAGCCCTTGGCAAGATTCGATGCAATGGCAGAGGACAGCGTGCATCCCGTACCATGGGTGTTGGGGTTATCGATCCGCTTGCCCTCAAACCAGACAAGTTCACCGTTGGCGTAAAGCAAATCGTTTGCATCGTTTATACTGTGACCGCCTTTTAACAAAACGGCACAATGACAGCTGTCACCAATCTGCTTTGCCGCTGTGCTCATATCTTCTTTGCTTTCGATGATCATACCGGAAAGCACCTGCGCTTCGGGAATATTGGGAGTAACAAGACTTGCGACGGGAAGCAGCTCCTCGGTCAGCGCCCTCACAGCATCGGATTTCATCAAAGCAGAACCGCTGGATGCGACCATCACGGGATCAACAACGATATTCCCTGCACCGTAATATGCCAATCTGTCCGCAATCACACGGATCAGCTCACTTGACGATACCATTCCGATTTTTACAGCATCCGGATAAATGTCCTCAAACACCGCATCCAACTGTTGTTTCAGAAATTCAGGCGTTGACTCTTGAATCGCTTTCACACCGGTCGTGTTCTGCGCGGTCATTGCCGTGATCGCACTCATGGCATACACGCCGTTCATGATCATTGTCTTGATATCCGCCTGAATACCGGCGCCTCCGCTGCAGTCACTTCCTGCAATGGTCAATGCTGTTTTACATTTCATTTACATGCTCCTTTCGAATATCAGCATCGTTTTATGAAACGGCATAAGGTGGTGCCCCCAATCTGCCGTTGTATTCTTCAGATAATTTTCAGTTCAACTGCTCTTGCTTTCAGCATCTCCGCTGCAATCTTCGGATCGTCCGCTTTCATGATAGCGGAAACCGCACAGATACCGGCAATCGGAACGCCTGCAAGCACATCAATGTTATTCTTATTGAGTCCCCCAATCGCATTGACGGGAATCGGTACGGCTTTGCAGATATCCCGCAGTGTATCGACGGACGTCAGAACTGTCTTCACCTTGGTGGTTGTCGGGTAGATCGCCCCCACACCGAGATAGTCCGCTCCCTGACGGTACACATCCAGCGCCCACGGAACAGTTTTCGCTGTTGCGCCGATGATTTTATCTTCACCGAGAATCTTTCTTGCCTGTGCCACCGTCATATCTTCCGCACCGAGATGTACACCCTCCGCATCCACGGCAAGAGCCACATCCACACGGTCGTCGATGATCAGCGGAACGCCGTGTTTTTTCGTAAGTTTGTGTACCTTTTCCGCCAGAGAAATATACTCTCTGGTGGTTTTGTTTTTCTCGCGAAGCTGTAGTATGGTCACGCCGCCGCAAAGTGCCGCTTCAATGCGTGCAAGAAACTCCGCTTCTTCATAAGTTCCGCTGTCTGTGATAAAGTACAGGCTTGTGTCAAATTGTTTCAAGATCAAATTCCTCCAAAGATATATCAGTTTCAAATTCCACCGCGGACAGTGTGGACAGCCCGTCCATGAGATGTACCATGAACGAACCGCTGCCCGGTGCTGTTTGGGCAAGCTGTCCGCAGATGCCAAGGACCGAACACGCACAGACCGCCGCATCCATATCACGCGATACGGAGAGATACGCCGCACACAGCGCACCGAGCATACATCCTGTTCCCGTAACGGAAGCGAGTCTTGGTGTACCGTTGTTCCCGCAGATCAGTCGTTTACCATCCGTAATGATGTCTGTTTTTCCGCTTGCAAGAATGACGGTACCGTATGACTGTGCCAGTTCTGCCGCCATACGGCTGACAGCATTCTGATCGAGTGATGCATCCGCATCCACGCCGGATGAGCGGTAATTTTCAAAATACAGCGCCGCAATTTCCGAATAGTTTCCCTTGATGACGGTCGGTGTGCCTGTTTTTAACAGCTCCCCCAGAAAATTCCGACGCAGTGCAGAGCAGGCGATCCCCACGGCATCGATCACGGTGGAAATTCCCTTTTCTTTGGCTGTTATCAGCGCGATTTTCATGGACTCCATTCGCGCATCGGTGATGTTCCCGAGATTGCACAGCAGAGCGTCCGCAGTTTTGGTGATCTCCCGCACTTCGAGAGGATGCTCCGCCATGATCGGTCGTGCACCCACAGCCAGAATCGCATTTGCGCATTGGTTGATAGAAATCGGATTGGTGATGCAGTGGATCAGCGGATGCTTGTGCTGAACGACATCACGGATTTCATGCAGTTTTTTCATGATGCTTCACTTTCTTGATAAGGTAGTAGACAAGTCCTGCGGCAACAGATACGGCAGGTGCGGCATAAGCGAGAATATCCCACAGGGGCGCTTCCAGGCTGAAAATTCCTGCCGCAATTTCGATCACGACGAACAGAATTCCGCCGAGCGCAGCAATGGACAGCGCATCAGAGAGGATACTTCCTTTGTCGTTGTAGACGCGGGAACCGAGCTTTGACTGAATCTGCGCAAGAAGACCGTTCGATGCGATTTTCTTGAGAAACAAATAGGCAATACTGCCGCCGATAAGAGTTCCGCAGATGAACGATGGCACATAGAACAACCAGGAAAGTCCCTCTTTCCCCCAGAGGATACTCATGACCGGATAAGATGCAATCGCGCCGATGATGCCGGTTCCGATGATCTCACCAAGCACGGCAAAGATGATTTTTCCTTTTGACAGACGGTAGAACACGCCCGACAGAAAGGCACCGAACACGGCTCCTGTCAAAGCGATGGGCGGAATCGCCATGGTCATCATGCGGATGACACCGATCAGTACGGCACAGAGCAGCGAATACCACGGACCGAGAAAGACAGAGCAGGTAATGTTGATAAAGTGCGCCATGGGACACATTCCCTCCACACGAAGGATGGGGGAGATGACCACGCCGAGCGCGATGAGCATAGCAAGCGTGACAAGTTTCAGGATGCTTTTGGAATTTTTCATTTTTGTAACCTCACAGTTTATGATATCGAGGTCAAAGCCTCGTTCGGTCGAGAATCCATTTTCTCCTCTCACCCCGAAACACGGGTTCCCATCGCCGCACAAACCTGTGCATACAAAATGTGAGGCGCTCCCCTCCCATCCGCCCGAATCTGTCGGGAACAATATTTCCTCCTTCCTGTACAAAATATAAACGGAAGCTGCCAGATTCGGGTAACTTCCGTGAAAATACGCATCATTTGTATCCCTACGTTGGCATTATCCAAATCAGGTCAAATTCATGTAAATCATGAAATTTGGTGGGTCGAAGGTTTCACCTTCCTCTCAGCCCGTATGCAGATGAAATCTGCCGCAAGCTCCCCGTTTATTCGATTGCAGCACAATCATTTGTGCAACAAAAACAGGAGACAACCTGATACGGATGTCTCCCATAAAAAATACTTTGGTATGACTTCCTACGGCGGCATTATCCGCATCAGGTAAAGGGTCGAAGGTTTCACCTTCCTCTCAGCCTGTACGCAGATGATATCTGCTGCAAGCTCCCCTGTGTTTTGTTCTGACATATTATATCACATCTTTTGCGAAATTGCAAGAGATCGGATAAATATTTCAGAAATGATTTGTTGTTCTGGGTCTGATTCGCTTATTTGATTGCAGTTGGCAGGAGATGCAGGATATCCTCGCTTTCTTGTTAATGATGTTTAGCGATTTAATTATACACGAAAGCAGCGAACCGTTCAATACCTTTCGGTAATGAACGATTCGTCTTTTTGTGGGGCTTAATGCGACAGCCACTTTGATTACAGGAGCTTCTGATAAAGCGCTTTGATTTCCTCGACACTGGTTTCGCGGGGATTGCCGGGACGGCATGCATCCGCATAAGCAGATTCCGCGAGGAAGTCGAGGTCTTCCGGCTTTACAATGTCCTTGAGGTCTGCCGGGATTCCGACATCGAGCGACAGCTGCTTGACGGCGTTGATGGCAGCGGCGCGTGCTTCCTCGGTGGTCATGTCGGCCGTACCTGCAACACCCATAGCAGCGGCGATATCTCTGTACTTTTCACCGGTTGCGGGTGCATTGTATTCCATAACAGTCGGAAGAATGATCGCGTTTGCAACGCCATGGGGGGTGTCATACAGTGCACCGAGCGGATGTGCCATCGAGTGAACGATACCGAGACCGACGTTGGAGAAGCCCATGCCTGCGATATACTGACCGAGTGCCATGCCCTCACGACCTTCGTCGGTGTTTTCAACAGCACCGCGCAGGCTCTTTGCGATGATCTCGATTGCCTTGATGTGGAACATATCGGAAAGCTCCCATGCGCCGGCTGTGATATAGCCCTCGATTGCGTGGGTCAGTGCGTCCATACCGGTAGCGGCTGTCAGGCTCTTGGGCATGGTAGCCATCATATCGGGGTCAACAACGGCGACAACGGGAATATCATGAACGTCAACACAGACCATCTTGCGGTTCTTTTCATCGTCGGTGATGACATAGTTGATCGTGACTTCCGCCGCAGTACCTGCCGTTGTGGGAACCGCAATGATAGGGGTACACTTATTTTTGGTCGGAGCAACGCCTTCCAGACTTCTGACATCTGCAAATTCGGGATTTTCGATGATGATGCCGATTGCCTTTGCGGTGTCCATGGAGGAACCGCCGCCGACAGCGACGATGCAGTCAGCTCCGCTTTCCTTGAACGCTTTTACACCGTTCTGTACGTTTTCAATGGTGGGATTGGGCTTGATATCGCTGAAAATATCGTATGCGATGCCTGCTGCATCCAGAACATCGGTGACCTTCTTTGTCACGCCGAATTTGATCAGGTCGGGGTCGGAGCAGACAAGTGCCTTTGCAAAGCCTCTTGCTTTGATTTCAGAGGCGATTTCCTTGATTGCGCCTTTACCGTGATAACTGGTTTCGTTCAATACAAATCTGTTTGCCATTTCAAATACTCCTTTTCTTGTTTGGCGATGATTCATCGTCATTGTTAATATTATAACATAAAAAGTGTGAATAAATCAAGGATGTCGACATGCAACTTTACTTTCATTTGTGTCCGTCCGTGTCAGATTAACCGTTGTCTGTCGGCGGAGAACCGTAAGTGACGTTGGAAAGTGCTTGGGAAGTCGGTCGATGCCGGCAACGGAGATTCCGTCAATTGCGGTAATTACATCATTTGCGCAAAGTCCGATCTGCGCTGACGCAGAATCGGGTGGAACTTCCAGCACCAAAACCCCGGTGTGACCTGCTGTGCCATAGACGGACATCTCACCGTCGGTATCGATGTTCTTCAAAGAAGCACCCCAATGGGAGATGATCTGCGTTTGACTGTCTGAGTCCTTCAGGCAGTCCGTGATATTGGGGACATCGGCGATGGTGCGCAGAGGTGCATATCGGACACCGAAGGTGCGCGGAAAATCGAAAAATTGAGAGAATGGGGCAGATGCTGAATGCAGCATAACTGTCCCTTGTTCGTCAAGGGCAATCCCTGTGTCAAGCATCACGGAATCCGTATCCTGTCCGGACAGCGATGACAGCGGGTCTGCCGGCATTGCGGATGGGATACCCGCTGTGTGGAGGATATTATGATTGACCGTCTCTCCCCATGTCTGCGGCATACCGATCGGCGCCCATGGCGTAAAGACCAGATTATCTGTGACGGTGTCGCCGCTGTTCGGATACCAGACATGAAAATGCACGGTATTGCCGACGGTGATATTCTTTCGGACACAGCGGAAAAAGCCTTCGCGCAGCTTGATGCCGCCGGACAAGCAGAGATTCTGTTCGATGAGATAATGGGACGAACCGTCATCAAGGTCGATATCCCAGCCGTGGTCACAGCGGAAGCGATTGCGGCGGATAACGGTCTGTTCTGTGCAGTCAAGGAGGGCATAACGGTGTGCATCCTCGTCCGCAAGTCCCGGTACGTGCCAGAAGCGATCACGACCCCATGAGTTGAAGCTGCCGTGGTCACCTGTTTCGCGCACGGTATCAAATACGTCACAGCCCTCAATCAGATGACCGCCGAAATTCCCCTCGGAGATATTGATGCCGGCACGCGGCATATGGCAGACGGTACAGTTCCTGACGGTGATTGCCGATGCCATCGAGATCTGCACACCGGCGGACTGCTTTTCAACAGTACCGGTATGTGAGATCAGACAGTCCTCGACGCGGCAATGACGAACATACCGGTCGGATTTCGGACCCGGTGTCAGATCCAGTGCGGAAAAAGGCAGTGTTTGGTTATATTCAAACAGCGGATTGCGGACAGATTCCGGCTTGCCGACAAAGCAGACACCGCTTGCGCCGATATCGCGGATATGACAGCGGGTGATAGCAATGTCCTCACAGCTGCCGCTGACAAAGACGGCATTGGAGCCGATATCGGAAAACGTGCAGCGGTCGATCACACAGCCGCGAGAATCCCGAAGCAAAACCGCGCCGCCGCGGAAGATGGTCCAGTCACTGCGCAGAAGCGGTTCTCGGGTCTGCATAAAGGTTCTGCTGCTGCGGGAAAAGGTGAGGTTTTCGATTCTGACATTCTGTGCGCCATCAAGCACAAAGAAGCCATGCGAGACGGCGATTTCCGCAGAGGTCAGATCGTCACCGGGACAGGGAATCACATAGATGCGCTGCCGTTTTTCATCGTAAAACCATTCGCCCGGTTCTGTCAGTTCTTCAAAAATATTCTCGGCGTAGCGGTATTCGTCGTGCATCCCCATCTGGCGGTTGTTCTGCCAGCCGCCGATGAGAGAAAGCGCTCCGTTCTCCTGCTTGCCTGTGATCCGGTAGGAGTAGCCGCCCCACATATGGCGGTGCATCGCGTGGATATAACCGCCGCTCGGATCGTTCCATTGGGCGGTTTTCGACGGCTCTGTACAGTCAGCAGCATATCCGCCGAAAATCAGATCATCGGATGCAAACTTCGGATACCGCGCCATGCGGTATTTCCGATCGCCGACATACAGGGCATCGGCTTTCGTGTCGGCATCGATTTTCGTGCAGAAGATGCCGTTGTCGACTTCGTGCCACAGGCAGTCGGACAAGGGCTTTACTGCGTGCAGCTGTGCACCGTCCTCGCCGCGGATGATGACGTTGCTTGCCGTGATACGGATCGGTTCTGTGAGTGTATGCGTGCCTGCGGGGATGAGCAGTTCATCGCCGTCGGACAAGCGTAGGTTGTGATAATTCATCGTGATCGTTCTCCTGATGGTTGAAAGCGCAAAAGGAACAGGTTACCACCGTCCTGTCAAAGCGCTCCGTTCAGCTTTCCGTTGTTTTGTATTTCTTTTTATACTGCATCGGCGACATACCGACTTCTCGGTGAAAAACCGTTGAAAAATAGGAATAATCCTTCCATCCGCACTGTGTGCAAACCTCGGTGATTGATTTTTCCTGCAATAGCTCTGTTTTGGCTCGTGCAATGCGCTTGAGCGTGATATAACGGCTGATCGGGATGCCTGTATGCTCCGAAAACTTCCGGGACAGGTATTCCCGCTGAACATACAGCGCGGCAGCAATGTCGGCTGTAGAACGGATTTCGGCAAGGTTTTGATTGATATACCGCATGGCGCGGTTGACCAGCAGATTCTGCTCGGTATGTTCCGTGAGTCGATGTGGGGCCTCCACATAGCAGTTGATGTCGTGCAGAATTTCCAGAAAAGCAGCAAGTGCCAGAGGCCTGGCATCCGGAAGATTTTGCACTGTCAAGAGGTCAATTTTTTGAAGAAGGGAAAAACAGTGCTCCGACACCTCCGACGGCAGATCTATCGCATTCTGCTGCCCGTGCGGACGGTTATAAAAACAGCGCAGAAGCTCCGGTGCTGTCAGTGTTTTTACAATGCTCGGTGTAATCGAAAAATAATAGCGCTCATAGGTACAGTCCGTGTCAATGTGTACGCCGTGCATTTCGCCGGGACGGGTGAAAATCACCGTACCTTTCTGCGGTTTATAGACACCGTTTTCCACGATATAGCTGCATTCTCCGCCGACAAAAAAGTACAGCTCACAGTAGATATGGGAATGTATCATATGTTCATTATGATTGGACTGCTCAAAGGTAACCGTATGATAAAAACTCAATTCTTTGAGAATATGATTGACCGGCATACTGTATCCCCCTGTCTGCTTTGATATATATGATTATATCGCATATGCGGAAATCCGTCAAGAAAAAGACACAAAAATTAAAAAAATAGACACAAAAACCCTATAATATTTGAAAAAGATATATTATACTATAATCAGATTTAAAAAAGATCCCAGCGGATCACGATCAATAAAGGAGGAACCAAACATGAAACAATGCAGAATCGCGGCACTTCTCGCAGCACTTCTGCTGCTTGTCGGATGCGACACGGACACAACATCCGCCGATACCGATGCAGAATCGCAAATTCCGACCGATACCGGTACAGAAACTGTCATCGAAACCGAACCGGTTGACCCGATTGAAGCCCGTACCCTGCAGGAT
>SVRM01000080.1 GCA_015064785.1 Oscillospiraceae bacterium | reverse complement strand
GGATAACGCAAAGGAAGTCAAGACCACTGAGGTCAAGGAACAGAGAGAACCCGCAGCAAAGCCCTACCGCGCTCAGAATCGCGGCAAGAGAAGAAAGGTCTGCCAGTTCTGCGCAGAAAAGATCGAAGCTGTTGACTACAAGGATGTCGGCAGACTGAGAAAGTATATCTCCGAGCGTGCAAAGATTCTTCCCAGAAGAATCACCGGCACCTGCGCTATGCACCAGAGACAGCTCACCGACGCAATCAAGCGTGCGAGAATCGTTGCTCTGCTGCCCTACATCAGCGACTGATTTGATTCGTTGATGCAATAACTACAGGAAAAAGGGATTGCTGTGAATACCGCAAGGTATGGCAGCAGTCCTTTTATCGTTGTTCTGATCCGTCTGCATTGCGGTAATATGCTTCGGCATCGAGGTGTACCACGGTACCGTCATGCATCCGGATTCCGACCGTCACACACCCGCCGTCCTTTGTCGCCGCGGAGAAGAAGCGGACGCCGTGACGGTCTTCCCATACATCGGCAAGAATGACGGAAATCGATGCTTTTTTCAGAAAGGATGCGGCAAGCTCTGCCAGATCGCCATCGTTGAGTAAATGCGGCTGCGCATTTGACGATCTGCGCGGATAGAACGCATAGGAGAGCAGATGTCCGCCGCATCTGGACAGCTCGGCATATCCGTTCTGACAGGAAAACAGATAACAGCCGTGCGTATCATCGGTGACAGTACTGCCAAGAAACGAAGCAGCATTCCCGATCAGAAAACGCAGCGTTTGTCTGGCTTCTGCGGCGGTGACAGTCGGCTCGCGGTCAAAGCTGTATCCGGGATGTGCGGCGGCAGAGGATCGGAGCGGATCCACACGGAAGGCGGCAGAAAAAGCAGCGAGGTTCTGCGCGGCAGTCAGTTCCGATTCGGTCGGATGTGCAGGATGCAGCCGGTCGGATAGTGCCAGGGCAAGCGCGGCGGTGTGTTCTGCAATGGTATCGGTGCAGTCCTGCCAGAATGCGAGCTCCGGTATGGCAGTGTCCTCCTCTGATACAGTGACAGCACGCATCAGTGCGGAATAATAAAGTGCCGTATCGGCAAGCGCGGAAACCAGCGGTGCTTCTCCCGCCGCATCTCCGCAGGATGCGGTCATCCCGGCATAACCGCACAGCGCGTTGGCATGGCGGAGAATCGCTTCTCTGTCCGCGGCGGCAAGCGATGTGCGCAGAGCTTCGTTTTCCTCATTCATGTGTGCCAGAACGGCGCGCCGCAGACGGTTCTGTGACCGTGCCATGTCCTCGGTCAGATGCATCTGCACACAGATTGCTGACAGCAGTACCGCCGCCATGAAACAACCATAGGAAAACAGCCGGATTACAGTGCGTCTGGGCAGAACGGATGAAAACAGCATAACGGTTACCATAACTTTCGCATATGAAAGCTTCCTTCCTTTGGGGAATTTGGGCTGGGTTGCACTGAAAAATCGATGTTGTATCGCCTCGAAAGTCTTTCCTCATTTCATAATATTGAACATTTGGATGTGTTTTACAGTATGGCGCAGATGCGTCGGGCTATGCCAAAGGAACACAAACTGTCAGAATCTGTCACCTGATTATGAAATTGTGAAATTTCTTGAAACTTTATACAGAGATTTGACAATAGAAAGAAATTGTGATATAATACATATATCTGTGCAATGAGGAGGTGAGGCGCTTGGCAAATGCGGCAGCCATCGATTTATCACGGCTATATGGCAATGAAGCGCTGAGAGCGGCGCTTGTCCGCACGGTATCGGAGGGGAAAACCGCTCATGCTTATCTTTTGGAGGGCGGATTCGGTACAGGCAAAACAACACTGGCATTTCTGTTTTCAGCGGCGCTGTGCTGTGAAAACAGGGAACACCGTCCCTGTATGCAGTGTTCCGCCTGTAAAAAGATTCTCCGTGCCCAGTCTCCTGACCTGTGTGTCATCGGCATCGATGCCCTTCCGTTTGCACCGGAGGAGGCACCGCCGAATACGGCAGGACTGACCAAGTCCAAAGCCATCGGCGTGGAAGCGGTGCGGCTTCTGAAAAATGACGTCTACATCCGCCCCAATGACCTCGATTATAAGCTCTACATCATCGGACATACTGAGCGTATGACGGTACAGTCGCAGAATGCACTTTTGAAAATTCTGGAGGAACCGCCGGAGAGTGCGCGGTTTTTCCTGCTGTGCGAAAACCGCGCGGCATTGCTGCCAACGGTGCTGTCCCGTGTCCAGCGCCTGACACTGGAGGCATTTTCCGATGATGCACTGTATGATCTTCTGATTGCACATGACCGCGATGCAGCAGCACTTGCCCGAACGGATGAAGCGGCACTGCGGCTGTATATCCGGCTTGCAGACGGCTCCTTCGGACGCGCATCCCGCTATATCCATGCACAGAAGAAGGATTTGCGTACCGATGCGGCGTATGAAGCGCATGAAGGTGCATCGCAGGTTCTCGGACTGCTGTTTTCCGATGTGCAGACCGATGACAGTCCGGTGCTGTCTGCGGCTGAAACGGTACGCCCAACCAGAACGGCACTGCTCTCCATGATCGGAGACAGAATTGATGCCCGGCGGGACGGAACAGAGGCACGGGAACGACTGCGCGCATTGATCGATGCGCTGTCCTTGGCGACACGTGATCTTGCCATGTGCGAGCGCGGAGTAGAGGGGCAGCTGCTGTTTTATCCGACACGGACGCAGCCGGAAACACTTTCCACCCGATGCAGTGCAAAGACGCTGTCGGATACGTACCGCGCGCTGATGTCGCTGCGTGCGGAAATCGCCGCCAACCCCAATGTCAGTATGCTGCTGATGACGCTGTCCGGAATTCTGATCGGACTGCGCACCTGATGCGGCTTTTCGATAGATAGTGATACAGAAAGGAAGTTCTGCGGGAACACAGGTGCTGCCGCGGAACAACGGAAATACAATGGCAGAAAACGAAACCCGTCCCGAACAGGACGTAACCAACGAAGAACACCGCGGCGAGGGCGGCAAGTCTCATCCCCGCAGCCGCCGACCGCGCGGAGGCCGGAATCGCGGCGGAAAAAAGCGCGATCAGAATACGATGCCGACGGAAACCATGGAACCTGCGGCGGAGGATGCTGCACTCCTGACAGAGTCTGCGTCCGAGGCTCCGGAAGCGGATACCGAAACTGTATCTGAAGGTTCTGATGCCCCGAAAAAAGGAACCCGACCAAAGCGCAGCCGCGGAAGACGCGGCGGCAGAAACCGTCATGGAAAAGGCGGTGACCGTGTGCCGGACAATACACCGGCAGCAGAGGAAGACTTCGATGCGGAAGACGCGGAATCGGCATCTGAAATCATATACGAGCCGACCGAACGCGATGAAATTGCGGCAGAGGTGCATGAACTGATCAGCGAAGAACGACTTGCTGCACTGGCAGAGGATGATGCAGAAAATCCGGAAGATGACGAAGCTGCCGATGAATCGGAGGCAGATGGTGACGCCGAACCGGAATCGGCGGTAAAATCTCCTGTCGAAATTGTCGGTATCCGCTTCAAGCCGGCAGGTAAGGTCTACTATTTTGACCCGGATGGTGCGATTTACCGCGAAAACGATGAGGTCATCGTGGAAACGGCACGCGGCATTGAATTCGGCTTTGTCGTGACTGCCAATCGGACGGTCATTGCAAGTGACATCGTTTCTCCGCTGAAGAAGATTCTGCGTATGGCAACAGAAGAAGACCGTGCGCATTATGAGGAAAATAACCGCCGCAGAGATGAGGCGTTTGCTGTCTGCCGTGAAAAAATCATGGAACACGGCATCGATATGAAACTCATCGATGTGGAATATACGTTTGACAACAATAAGCTCCTGTTCTACTTTACGGCGGACGGACGTGTGGACTTCCGGGAATTGGTCAAGGATCTGGCATCGGTGTTCCGCACGCGCATTGAGCTCCGCCAAATCGGTATCCGTGACGAGGCAAAGCTGATGGGCGGCTTGGGCGTCTGCGGCAGACCGTTCTGCTGTCATTCGTTTTTGTCCGACTTTGTTCAGGTGTCCATCAAGATGGCAAAGGAACAGAATCTGTCACTCAATTCCGCAAAGATTTCCGGTACCTGCGGCAGACTGATGTGCTGTCTGCGTTACGAATACGATGTCTATGAGGAAGAAATCCGCAAGACGCCGAAAATGGATGCTGTGGTGGAAACACCGGACGGCGAAGCTGTCGTCTGCGAAGTGATTCCGCTGGCCGGTCTGGTTCGCGTCAAATTCATGGGCAATCGCTCCGATATGCCGCCGAAGCTGTTCCATCGCGACGATGTTCGCGTCAAGGGAAAAATGAACTGGAAATCCGGAACGGTTACGTATCTGGAGGAACAGAAGTGATCCGGCAGTGCGTCTGACGGGAAAAATACAGAAAATACGCGGTTTTCTCTTGACAAACCGATAAAAAAAGAGTACAATAACCGCATACCGGTGCGGATGTGTTTCCGCATACACAACACATTATAAAAATAATGAAAGAAGGCAATTTATTATGAAAAAACAGCTCAGCCTCCTGCTTGCGGCTCTGATGTTGACCGCGACTCTCGCATCCTGCGGCGGTGACGAGGGAACAACCACTGATACCAATGCAGATACCACTGCGGCAGGCACGGAAACCGCCGCTGAAACCGAAGCGGTCACCACAGAGGAGGTTACCACAGAACCTGTGGAAACCGAACCGCCGATGGTCGAAGTATTTACCCCTGTTTACGAAGAAAACTTCGACAGTGCAGATGCAAACTGGAAGCAGAATGCACAGCTGAAGGACTTCAAAATCGAAGGCGGCTTTATGTCTGCGGTTTCCACCGGCGGCGACCCATCCTTCTGCAACAAGACGGATTTCGATCTGGACTGCTCCACCATCAACGCCATCAAGATCAAGTATCTGAACTGCACCGCATCGGATGCATTCCAGATTTTCTTCACCACCGACTCCATCGCCGGCTACAATGAAACCGACTCCTACAGAGATATGGCATGGTACACCGAATCTGCGGAAGATTCCGACGAATGGAATGAAATGGTTATTTACACCGAGGATGCGGCTGGTTGGACCGGTACGCTCAAGGATATGCGTATCGACATTACCAACGGTGAGGGCAAGTTCATCGTTGACTACATCGCATTCGGTACCATTACCATGGAACCTGCACAGTAATGAAGCATGTATTTGCAGCAGACACCTTCTTTTGAGGGTGTCTGTTTTTGTTTTCAGTGTTATGTGATCCCGATGTCTTTCGGATGCAGAATCACCGCATCGATGCGGCCATTCACAGACAGACAGCCCTCACGCAGAACGGACAGTGTCAGATTTCCGCCTGTGATGCGCAGATGCGTGAAATGCGGCGAGAGCGGATTCTTCATGCGGAACAGAATATTGTCCTCCTGATACAGAAGCAGCGCTTCATATCCTGTGACGGCCAGTGAAGTGTCTCCCTGCAATTCCAGATACGGAACACCGGACAGTGTGCTTTCCGGAAAGGACAGCAGTGAGATCAGATGCCCGCGGAGCGGTTTCTTTTCGCGTTTTGATCGGTGATTTGCCATAATTGCATCAGCTCCCGCATATAGATTACTGTTATTGTATGCAAAGAATAGGAGGCGCGATACCCGATGACAGGCAGAGAACCATTGATAGGATACCGCACCGGACAGAGAAACGTTGTCCGGATGCGGAACGGTTTGCACCTTGGACTGTGCTTTGCGGCAGCAATGCTTTTTCTGTGCGCACCGACGACAGCGGGAGAGGGTGTCCGGGCGGGACTGTCGCTTTGCGCTTATGCTGTCATTCCGGCGCTGTTTCCGTTTCTTGTGGTATCACCGATACTGACATTTGCTTTGCAGCAGCTCCTGGCACGGTTGTTCCGCAGACATTCTGATATGCGCACAGCGGCTTTATGGTCAGCCTTTGCGGTTGGCATGACGGCGGGGTTTCCGATCGGTGCGCTTTCGCTGGTTTCGCAGTATGAGGCAGGGACGGTAACAAAGGCGGATACCGAGCAGTTTCTTGCGGTGTGTACAGGTGCATCGCCAGCGTTTCTGATCGGCTATTTCGGGCAGACCTTGTGGCAGAATGCTATGCTTGGTCTTGGTATTTGGGCTGTGCAGTGTCTGGTCTGTATGGGCGGATTTCTCTGCCTGCTTCACAAAACAAAGAACGTGGGGAATGCAGTGCCTCTCCATGCGGCGATGCGGGAGCCGACGCTGTCCTGGTGCCTGCGTGAAGCGGTACCGCGAATGCTCGGCATCTGCGGTGCGGTGGTGTTTTTCTCGGTTCTGCGTGCATTTCTCAGCCGGGGTCTGGAGAATGGCACAGCGGCTGTACTCGGCGGGCTTGCCGAAATGACGGGCGGACTGCGGGAATGCGCCGCACTGTATGGATGCGGCAGTTTCAGCCGCGCCTCGGCACTGACCGTCAGTGCGGCAATGATTGGCTTCGGCGGCGGATGCGTCGGAATGCAGACGGCCGATGCTGCCGGACATGCGGGGATTTCCATGCGGTACTATTGGCTGCACCGCGCGGTGATCGGAGTGATATTTGCCTGTCTTGAAGGCGGATTTGTGTTGGCGGAAGCTCACATATGAGCATATGTGTAATCGATTGCAAAATTGCATTTTGCAATCGGTTTCATCGGGCTGACGCAGCCCGATGGCTCCCTTTGGTCGCTTTGAAGGTGTCTTTTTGGGCGGGAAACCCGCCCAAGCGACGCAATTTGTTTATATATCGCCCTTTGGGCGATGAAGGTAGGCAATTTTGCAATTGCCTAGAGCATATGTGAAATAGGAGGAAGGAAACGGATGCTGTGGCTTGATCGGATCTGTGGAACGGAAACGGTAATGATTCCGCTGGGACTGCGCAGAATCTATACGGCGATGCTGCTGCGGGAAGGAATGACGGCATCTGTGCGCAATCTTGAGGACGGCGGACTGTCGGCAGAGCTTCGTCGGCGGGATCTGCGCCGTCTGCGCGCATTGGCGGCGGAACGAGGACTGCCCGTACTGTCCACGGTATCGGTAAACGGGCTGCCGCGCGTGTTGGCGTACTGGCGGCGTCGGCCCGGACTGCCCATCGGCGCATGTCTGGCATTGGCGATCTGGGTGATTTCTACGCTGTTTGTCTGGCGGGTGGATGTCATCTGCCTTGACAACGCGCAGGGAACTGCCGCACGGGATCGCGTTGATATCATGGCGGTGCAAAAGGATCTTGCCGCGGATGGAATTGCGCCGGGGATGTTTTTGCCGGGTCTGGATGCGCGAAAGCTGGAAAACCGTTTTCTGATCGGACGCGAGGACATCAGTTGGATGGCAATCAACCGCCGCGGAACGGTGCTGTCGGTCGAGGTTCGTCCCGCACACACGGCTTCGCGCGATCAGGAACCGGCACTGCGTGCGGATGAACAGGGGTATCTGTGCGGTACCAATCTCGTTGCTGATGCGGACGGAAGGATTCTTTCTTTTTCCGTACGCGGCGGGCAGATGGTGGCGGCGGCAGAGCAAACGGTTCTGCGCGGCAGTTTGCTGGCATCCGGAATCTATACCTCCGATACAGGGGATACCGTTGCCGGTCGGGCGCACGGGGAAGTGCTGGCGGAAACGGTGCGGATTCTGCAAGCGGAAATCCCATTTGCCGAGCAGGTCATCCGACCGACAGGGAAGACCCAGACATGCAGAGTGCTGTGCCTGTTTGGGAAACCGGTTTTGTCTGTGGTCTGGCCGCTGCCCGGTGCTGGGGAAATCGTAACTTTTTTGGAAACTTTTTTGAAAAACGGGGAAAAGAGTGGAATTGATGGGGAGAGTTGTGGTATAATAGCAGATGAGACGATTCTCGATGCCGTAGAGTCGTCTCTGTATCTGCCGGGCGGTTTGCCGCTTCCTGTGTCCGTGCGCACGACAACCCGAGCGGAAGTGAAGGAATTCACCGAAGAACTGACCGAGGAGGAAGCGCTGTGCCGCGCTGCGTGCGTGCTGGATGCCGAAGAAGCCGCACTCGGGGCGCGTCAGATTCTCTCCCGCGAGGAAACCGTTTCATCGGAAAACAATACCCTCACGGTCACACGGTATGTGTACTGTATTGACAACATTGCCGTCGAGGAGGAATTCAGAATCAAGGTGCAGCCATGACGGCTGACACTGTTTGCAGAGAAAGGATTGGCGGCGGGGCTTCCTGCCGCATCAACGCATATGACAGAACTGTCCGTTTTAACCGACACCCTGGAGGAAACTGCCATCCTCTTCGGGACATATGACGCCAATATTAAGCCGATTGAAAAGGCATTCGGCGTCACCATACTGGCAAAAGATACCATGGCGGCAGGAGGAAATGCCGTCGTTGTCCGCGGGGAGAATGCAGAAGCTGTCTCCTCAGCCGCGGAAACCCTGAAATACGCACTCCGTATGGTCAAGCTCAACGGTGTGCTGACCGACCAGAATGTCGAATATGTCATTTCCATGGTCGGTGACAACAAAAAAGAAGATTTGCAGGCGCTGGACGGTGACTGCATCTGCATCACAACACGCGGCAAGCCCATCAAGGCCAAAACCGTCGGTCAGATGCAGTATGTCGAAGCCATCAAGAAAAACACCGTCATTTTAGGTGTCGGTCCTGCCGGTACCGGTAAGACCTTCTTAGCCGTTGCCATGGCGGTCAAAGCACTGCGCCAGAAGGAAACCTCGCGCATCATTCTGACAAGACCTGCCGTGGAAGCGGGCGAAAAGCTCGGTTTTCTGCCGGGCGATTTGCAAACCAAGATTGACCCGTACCTGCGTCCGCTGTATGACGCGCTTTATGAAATGCTGGGACCGGAAACGTATCAGAAGCATCTGGAGCGCGGCACCATTGAAATTGCACCGCTTGCCTACATGCGCGGACGGACGCTGGACGACTCGTTCATCATTCTCGACGAAGCACAGAATACCACGCCCGAACAGATGAAGATGTTCTTAACACGTCTGGGCTTCAATTCCAAGGCGATTGTCACCGGTGATATCACGCAGACCGACCTGCCGTTCGGTAAGAAATCCGGTCTTGCGGAAGCATCGAAGGTGCTTGCCGGCATCGAGGGTATTGCCATTCACCATTTCACCGAGCGCGACGTTGTCCGTCATAAGCTCGTGCAGAAGATCATCCTTGCCTACGAAAAATACGACCGCGAAAAGGCAAAGCGGGCCATGAGCGGTGAAAAAAACGGCAGGGCAAAATTCAAATTCGAGAAAAACTGACGGGGAGAACATTGTGATGAAGCATAAAATTTACACCCGCAACGACCAGAAAAAGGAACCGCTGACACCGGCTGCAAGAGCACTTGTCAAGCGGGCGATTACAGCGGCACTCGATTATGAGCAGTTTGAGGGCGCGGCGGAGGTTTCGGTCACATTTGTTGACAACGAAGCGATACGGGAGCTGAACCGCGACTACCGCGGCAAGGATGCACCGACCGATGTGCTGTCGTTCCCGCTTTTTGAGGATGATGAAGACTTTGACGACGGCTTTGTGCTTCCGCCGGATCTGGAGGAAGACGAGGAAGATGCACCGACCGCCATCGGCGACATCGTCATCTCTGTGGAACGTGCAAAGGCACAGGCGGAGGAATACGGTCATTCCTATGAGCGCGAGCTTGCGTTTCTCGCTGTCCATTCCACCCTGCATCTGCTCGGCTACGACCATGAGCGCTCGCCTGAGGAGGATGCCGAACAGCGCCGCCGTCAGGAGGAAATACTGTCCTCCATCGGTCAGACCAGATAACAATATCGACAGACAAAGGACATAGAATATGAAAAAGACAGGATTCATTGCCATCGTCGGCAAGCCCAACGTCGGCAAATCAACACTTCTCAATACCATGCTCGGCGAAAAGATCGCCATTGTATCCGATAAACCGCAGACCACGCGCAACCGCGTCACCGGTATTCTGACAAAGGACGATACCCAGTATGTCTTCATGGACACGCCCGGTATGCACAATCCGAAGAACAAGCTCGGCGACTTCATGATGCGTGCCGCAAACGACACACTGACCGATGTCGATGTCGTTCTGTATGTTGTGGAGGCGGACAAGCACATCAGCCCCACAGAGGAACAGCTGATGGACAAACTGTCCCGCGGATCGATTCCCTCCATCCTCATCATCAATAAGATCGATGCGGCAAACGGGGAAAAGGTCGGCGAAACAATCAAGCGCTTCTCCGAGCGTCACAACTTCAATGCAGTCATTCCCGTGTCTGCGCTGAAGGAAAAGGGCATTGAGATCATTTTTGAAGAACTTGCACCGTTCATGAATGAATGCGAAGACTGGTTCTTCCCGGACGATATCATCACAGACCAGCCGGAGCGCCAGATTGCCGCTGAGGTCATCCGCGAAAAGATTCTGCGCTTGACCAACGATGAAATTCCGCACGGTACCGCCGTTGTCATTGAAGCATTTGAAGAAAAGAAAGACCTGATTTCCATCCGTGCCGAAATTTTCTGCGAACGCGAATCGCACAAGGGGATTCTGATCGGAAAGCACGGCGTGACCTTAAAGAAAATCGGCACGTATGCGCGTGAGGATCTGGAAGCGTTCCTCGGCGTTAAGGTCTATCTGAACCTGTGGGTCAAGGTCAAGGAAAACTGGCGTGACAGCGCGGCACAGGTTGCAAATTTCGGTTTTATTGATGAATAAGCCGTCACCGGTATTCAACACGCGCGGCGTGGTTCTGCGTGCAACGGATGTCGGCGAGCGCGATCGGATGCTGACCGTGCTGACCGCAGAATACGGAAAGCTGTCGGTTTTTGCACGCGGCGTGCGGAAGATCACATCGGGCTCCCTGCCGTCGTCACAGCTGTTTGCATATGCCGATTTCACACTGCGGCGCGGTGCGCAGTACTGTTTTCTCAACGAGTCGACCATCAAGGAAACCTTTCTTGGGATTTCTTCGACCATTGAAGGCGCGGCACTGGCGTCCTATCTTTGCGAGGCTGCCGAGGAGCTGTCGGTGGAGGAAGAACCGTCCGCCGAAATGCTTCAGCTGGTACTCAACACGCTTTGGACCATCGCAGCCGGCGAAAAACCGCTTTACATTGTCAAAGGCGCTTTTGAAATGCGTGCAGCGGCCATTGCGGGTTTTCTGCCGGATCTCGTCATGTGCGCCGGATGCGGCTGTGAGGAACCGGGCAGTCTGGGGCTGCTGGATGTCATGAACGGCAGACTGATCTGCGGCAGCTGCTACGACCGGCTGTACCGCGAACGGCTGGAATGGGCATCTGCGTATCTGCCCAAGGATGCCACGCTGACTGACGAATACGGACAGGCGATTCTGTTCCGGCGGCTGAACCCGTCGGCATTGCAGGCCATCCGTTATGTACTGTATACCAATCCCAAGCGGCAGTTTTCCTTTGTAGTGGACGGGGAAGGCATTCCGCTGTTCCGCGATGCGTGTGAGACATATCTGCTGCACCATGTCGGACACGGCTACAAGACGCTGTCGTTTTATAAATCACTGGAACATCTGTAACAACATCATATAGGAAAAGAACATGGCAAATTTTGAAAAAGCAATCAAAACTCTGGAGTTTGATCGGGTTCTGGAGCAGCTTGCCGCAGCCGCACAGACGGATGGCGCCAAGGAAAAGGCGATGCGGGTGATGCCGCAGACCTCCCTTGTCCGTATCCGCAAGCTGCAAATGCAGACCTCCGATGCCCGCAAACTGATGGGAATCAAAGGAACGCCGCCCTTTGGCGGCGTGACCGATATCACAGGACACATCGACCGTGCCGAGAAGGGCGCGTCACTGTCACCGGCCGAGCTTCTGCGTGTGGCAAATGTGCTGCGTGTGGCGAGAATGCTCGATGACTATATCAACACGGACAAGCGGTTTGAAACGTCGCTTGACGAGGTGTTCGACCGCCTGACCTCCAACCGTTATCTGGAGGATCGCATCACAAAATCGATCCTGGCTGAGGATCTGATTGCGGACGAAGCAAGCCCCGAGCTTGCCGAAATCCGCCGCAAGATCCGTTCTGCCAATGGCAAAATCAAGGAAAATCTGCAAAAATATACCTCCGGACAGACCTTTTCCAAGTATTTACAGGAAAATATTGTCACCCAGCGAAATGGCCGCTACGTCGTTCCCGTCAAGGCAGAGTACCGCAATGAGGTCAAGGGTCTGATTCATGATACCTCCGCATCCGGCGCGACGCTGTTTATCGAACCGCTGTCTGTGGTCGAGGCAAACAACGAACTGCGCTTTTTGGAAAACCAGGAAAAGAAAGAAATCGAACGCATTCTGGCAGTCCTGTCGCAGGCGGTTGCGGACTGTGCATCGGCACTCTCGCTTGACTATCACAACATCACAGAGCTTGCCTTTATCTTTGCAAAGGCGGAGCTTTCCTACCGCATGAACGCCTCCGAGCCGCAGCTCAATGAGGACGGTATCGTCGATCTGAAGCGTGCGCGTCATCCTTTGCTTGACCCCAAAAAGGTCGTGCCGATTGACATCCGGCTGGGCGGCGATTTTGACACACTGGTCATCACCGGTCCCAATACCGGCGGTAAGACGGTATCACTGAAGACGCTCGGTCTGTTTGCGCTGATGGCACAGTCGGGACTGCACATTCCGACCTCGGGCGAATCGACCGTCTGCATTTTTGACAAGATCTTTGCCGATATCGGCGATGAACAGTCCATTGAGCAGTCTCTGTCGACGTTCTCGGCGCACATGACCAATATCGTTTCCATTCTCGACGACATCACACCACAGTCGCTTGTCCTGTTCGATGAGCTTGGTGCAGGAACCGACCCGGTCGAGGGTGCGGCGCTTGCTGTATCGGTGCTGGAGCATGTCCGCGCGGTCGGCGCGCGCTGTGCTGCAACGACGCACTATGCCGAACTGAAAGCATTTGCACTGGACACACCCGGTGTCTGCAACGCTTCCTGTGAATTCGATGTTGCAACACTCCGTCCGACTTACCGTCTGGTGATCGGTACGCCCGGTAAGTCTAACGCATTTGCCATTTCCGAGAAGCTCGGCTTGCCCAAAGACATCATTGACCGCGCAAATGCACTGGTCTCCACCGAGAACAAGCGGTTTGAAACAGTCATTGAACAGCTTGAGGTCAACCGCATGGAGATGGAAAAGAATGCCGATGAAACGGCACGTCTGCGCCGCGAATACGAGGAACAGCGTGCGAGGGCCGATGCGGAAATTGCACATATGCGTGAAACCGCCGAAAAAGAACTGGAAAAAGCACGTGCGCAGGCGGCAAATATCATCTCATCCGCGAAGGCCTCCTCGGAATATATCTTTGAGCAGATTGAGGAGCTGAAACGCAAAAAGGACAGCGAAAATCTGGCAAGAGAGCTGGACGAGGCGCGCCGTGCGATCCGTGTCAACCTGAAGGAATCCGATGCATTTATTGATCCGATCATCAAGCGCGATACGGAAGGCTACAAGCTGCCGCGTCCCTTGAAGGTCGGTGATCAGGTTATCCTTGTCAACCTTGATATGCAGGGCACTGTCACAGCAACTGCTGATCGCGACGGCATGGTTGCCGTGCAGGCAGGTGTCATCAAGACCAAAGTCAAGGAAAACGAGCTGATGCTGGTCGACGGCAAGCAGGTTAAAGTCAGTGATAATCCCAAGAAGCCGAAGATGGCATCGCAGAAGTCCGTCCGTGCAGCGGTTGTGCGCGAGTTCCGTCCGGAGCTCGATCTGCGCGGGGAATATACGGACGATGCGTGGATGAAGACCGACAAGTACCTCGACGATGCGGCAATGGCAGGCATCAAGTCCGTGACGCTGATTCACGGCAAGGGTACCGGGGCACTGCGTAAAGCAATCTGGGACAAGCTCAAAAAGGATAGCCGCGTCAAGTCTTACCGTGCCGGTGCGTATGGAGAAGGTGACTACGGCGTCACGGTTGTGGATCTGAAATAATGCAACAAATGCCGATGGGGAAGCCTGTCGGCTTTTTGCTGTTCTGACCGTGAAAAAACAAAAAAATTACAAAAAACCCTTTTCAAACGCACAATTATCTGCTATAATAATAGATGAATGGAATTTAGGGGCGAACCCGTGATCCGAATACAAATACAAAGGAGATTACTACCATGAAAATGTGTCTGGGCGCACAGCTTTACACCGTGCGTGATTACATGAAGAACGAAGCGGATTACCGCATGATGATGAAGAAGATCGCGGAGATCGGTTACAAGACCGTTCAGATGTCCGGCTATAACACCGCAGAGATCACACCTGCCATCATAAAGGAAGTCACCGAGGAAAACAACCTGAAGGTCGTTCTGACCCATACCGCATGGGACCGCATCAAGAACGAAACCGAGCAGGTCATTGAAGAACACAACCTGTTTGGCTGTGATGCCATCGGTATCGGCGGCTACCACGGCGACCGCTCCTACGACGGCTTCATGCGTTTCTGCGAGGATGCCGCTCCCGTCATTGAAAAGATCAAGGCGGCAGGCAAGGTTTTCCTTTACCACAACCATCGCTTTGAATTTGAAAAGTTTGTCTCTGAATCCACCGGCAAGGTCGCAAACGCGCTGGAAATCGTCATGGCAAACACCGATCCCGACGGCTGCAAGCTGACCTTTGACGCATACTGGGCAGTTGCCGCAGGTGCTGACGCGGCTGACTTCATCCGCAAGAACGGCAAGCGTATCTTCTGCACGCACTTCAAGGATATGGCTGTCAAGAACGACCAGATCGTGATGACCGAGCTGCTTACCGGTACGATGAACTACGACGCGATCATGGCGGCTTGTGCTGATGCAGGTATCCGCGACCTGTTTGTCGAACAGGATCAGGTCTTCATGGATGCGATTGAAAGCATGAAGATTTCCCACGACAACATGAAAGCAAGATATGATCTTGACTAAGAGGTAACATCCTATGGCAAAGTTTATTTTATCTGCGTTTGCCGATGAATATGCGCCCGAGATCGACCGTCAGATCGAAGGCTTGAAGGCAAACGGCATTGAATACATGGAAATCCGCGGCGTGGACGGAACCAATATTTCCGATATCACGCTCGACAAGGCAGAAGAAGTCCATGCAAAGCTGAAGGCGGCAGGCATCGGCGTTTCCTCCATCGGTTCTCCGATCGGCAAGATCAAGCTGACCGATGATTTTGAGGCGCATCTCGACAAGCTCCGTCACAC
>SVRM01000079.1 GCA_015064785.1 Oscillospiraceae bacterium | reverse complement strand
TTCCGCACCTTTGTCATGCAGGGCGGCGAGGACGGATACTTTACCGATGACCGTCTGGTGCCGCTGATTGGGGAAATCAAGTTCCGGTATCCCGACTGTGCCGTGACGCTGTCGCTGGGAGAACGCTCCCCTGACAGCTACCGTGCCTTGCGCGAGGCAGGTGCTGACCGCTATCTTCTGCGCCACGAAACGGCGACACCGGAGCACTACCGTCTCCTGCATCCCGCAAATCTGTCGTGGGAGAATCGCATGGCGTGTCTTGAAAACCTGCGCTCCCTCGGCTATCAGGTCGGTGCGGGCTTTATGGTCGGCTCGCCGTTCCAGACCGCAGAAATGCTGGCAGAGGAGCTTTGCTTCATCGAGCGGTTTTTGCCCGATATGTGCGGCATCGGTCCGTTCATTCCGCATAAGGATACCGATTTTGCGGGCTTCGGCGCGGGCTCGGTTGTGATGACCTGCCGTCTGCTTGCCTGTATCCGGCTGATCCACCCGACGATTCTGCTGCCGGCAACAACGGCGCTCGGCACTCTGCATCCGCACGGACGCGAAATGGGCATCCGGCACGGCGCGAACGTCGTCATGCCGAATCTCTCCCCCGCATCTGTCCGCCGTAAATATATGCTCTACGACAACAAACGCTCCGACGGCGACGAATCCGCGCAGGCACTTGCGGAAATCAAGCGGCGTATGCAGGACATCGGATGTGAGGTCGCGGTGGAACGGGGCGACCGGGCGGGGGTGTGATATTTCATGATGACGGTGTTTTCCGTTGACAGATAAGGTGACGGGTGATCACGTTTCCAAGCCTTCCCTGGTGAGGGAAGGTGGCGCGCCGAAGGCGTGACGGATGAGTCGTGAAAGCGACTCTTTCGCACAATTTCAAATACTGTGAAATAGCAAAATTCCGCAATTCATAGATATCTTGTTGCAGCATGCTGTACAGCGCTGCAGCCGTCCGAACGACTCATCCGTCTTTCGATAATCCCGCTCCGGCGGTCTTATCGAAATCCACCTTCCCTCGCCAGGGAAGGCAAAAGATGCCTGCGGCATCTTAGGACGCGGGATCAACCATCATCATCCATCTGTTTTTCGCAATCCTTCCATTCATATCATTCCGAAAACAATAGAAACGGGCGATTCGTGAATCGCCCCTACATCAATAAATTGCGAGGTTTAACCATGTTCAACTACAATCCCAAATCACTCAAAGCAGAAGAATTCATCAACGACGGCGAAATCCGTGAAACGCTGGCTTACGCCGAAGCACACAAAAACGACCGTGCCATGATCGACGAAATCCTCGAAAAGGCGCGTCCGAAGAAGACCGAGAACGGCTGGAACTGTGCGGGGCTCACGCACCGCGAAGCATCCGTGCTGCTGGCGTGCGACGATCCGGAGGTCATCGAGAAAATCTACAAGATCGCCGAGGAAATCAAGCTGGCGTTCTACGGCAACCGCATCGTCATTTTCGCGCCCTTGTACCTGTCCAACTACTGCGTCAACGGCTGTGTCTACTGCCCGTATCACCTCAAGAACAAGACCATCCCGCGCAAGAAGCTGACGCAGGAGGAGGTCCGCGCTGAGGTTATCGCACTGCAGGATATGGGTCATAAGCGTCTGGCGATTGAAGCAGGCGAGGACCCCAAGAACAATCCGATTGAGTATATTCTCGAATGTATCAACACCATTTATTCGACCCAGCACAAAAACGGTGCCATCCGCCGCGTCAACGTCAACATCGCCGCAACGACCGTCGAAAACTACCGCAAGCTGCGGGATGCGGGCATCGGTACGTACATCCTGTTCCAGGAAACCTACCACAAGGAAAGCTATGAGCAGCTGCATCCGACGGGCCCCAAGCACGACTACTGCTATCATACCGAGGCAATGGACCGCGCGATGGAAGGCGGTATCGACGACGTCGGTCTTGGCGTTCTGTTCGGGCTGGAGCTTTACAAGTATGAGTTTGCAGGGCTGATTATGCACGCAGAGCATCTGGAAGCGGTACACGGTGTCGGTCCGCATACGATCTCCGTCCCGCGTCTGAAGCGCGCCGACGACATCGACCCCGACCAGTTCGACAACGGCATCGACGACGATACGTTTGCAAAGATCACCGCCTGCATCCGTCTTGCCGTTCCGTATACCGGCATCATCATCTCTACACGCGAAAACGAAACGGTGCGCGGCAGACTGCTCAATATGGGCGTTTCGCAGGTTTCCGGCGGTTCGAGAACGTCGGTTGGCGGTTATGCCGGCTATTCTGCCGACGAGCGTCCGCACGATACCGAGCAGTTTGACGTCTCCGACCAGCGTTCGCTTGACGAGGTCATTGCATGGCTGATGGATTACGGTCATATCCCGTCCTTCTGCACCGCATGCTACCGCGAGGGCAGAACCGGCGACCGCTTCATGAGCCTGTGCAAGTCCGGTCAGATCATCAACTGCTGCCATCCAAATGCCCTCATGACGCTGTGCGAATACCTTGTGGACTATGCATCCGAAACCACAAAAGAAAAGGGCTTTGCCATGATCGACGCGGAACTGGAAAAGATCACCAATCCGAAAGTAAAGGAAATCGCCAAGAAGAATATTGAGGATATCAAGAATTCCAACCGACGCGATTTCCGGTTCTGATACGAGAGGGGATCTGTTCAATTTGTAGGGGCGATTCATGAATCGCCCGCCGGACGAACCATTTGCCCGTCGGCTAATAGAATAAAACGATATTTTACAGACCCCAAACGATCAATTTTGCTGATCATATATCGTGGATTGAAATGACAAACGGGCGATTCGCGGCGACATTTTGTCGCGTTCGCCCCTACGGTTTACCACAAATGGAAAAGGAAGATATTATGTCACTCAACGAAACCACCTCCGGTGACCGCCTGCATATCGCGTTTTTCGGGCGGCGCAATGCCGGAAAATCTTCTCTTGTCAACGCGCTGACCGGACAGCAGCTGTCGGTTGTCTCCGATGTCGCTGGCACAACCACCGACCCTGTGAAGAAAGCAATGGAGCTGCTGCCGCTCGGTCCCGTGATGATCTGGGACACGGCGGGCTTTGACGACGATGCGGGTACGCTTGGGGCTATGCGCGTGGAGAAAACGCGCGAGGTTCTGGCGAAAACCGACATTGCCATTCTCGTCACCGATGCTGGGGATGACGAACTGTACCCCGATGAAAAGGCATTTCTGGACAATCTGAAGCAGCGGAAAACGCCGTACCTTCACGTCAAAAACAAAGCCGATCTGCACACGGAGAACACCACTGCCGGTGACGGCGCACTGTACGTCTCCGCTGTGACAGGCTTTGGCGTAGATGCGCTCAAGGAACGGCTTGGCGATCTGGCAAAAGATAAGAAAAACGACAAAAAGATCGTCGCCGATCTGCTGACCCCAGGAGACGTTGTCGTGTTGGTCTGTCCGATTGATGCCGCCGCACCAAAGGGACGGCTGATTCTGCCGCAGCAGCAGACCATCCGCGACATCATCGATGCCGGATGTTCCGCCTTTGTCTGTCAGGATACAGAGCTGCCCGGTGTGCTTGCCGCACTGAAGGAACCGCCGCGCATGGTCATCACTGACTCGCAAGCGTTCGGACGTGTCTCAAAGATGGTTCCCCAAAGTATCCCGCTGACCTCATTTTCCATTCTGTTTGCGCGCTACAAGGGCGATTTGCCCGAGCAGGTGCGCGGTGCAGCGGCGCTGTCGAAGCTGTCTGCGGGGGATCGCGTGCTGATCTCCGAGGGCTGTACGCATCACCGCCAGTGCGGGGACATCGGCACAGTCAAGCTGCCTGCGGCAGTCCGGAAGCTGTCCGGAGTGGAGCCTGTATTCAACTTCACTTCCGGTGGAGAATTCCCGGAGGACCTGACACCGTATAAGCTCGTCATTCACTGCGGTGCCTGTATGCTGAACGAAACCGAAATGCAGAACCGCATTGCAAGAACCCGTGAACAGGGTATTCCGATCTGCAACTACGGGGTTGCACTTGCGCACTGCAGCGGCATTCTGCGGCGTTCACTGGAATTGTTCCCGGAGGTACTTGCGGTGCTGGACGGAACGGATTGAATAACCGATACGAAACGATCTTCATCAGACACATCATGATTTCAACCGCAGCCATAAAGGACGTTTTCTCGGTGTTGTGATTGATGGCGGAACTCGTTTCCGGGTATGTTCCGTGAAAGGTGATTCCAAAGGCAAATAAGCGAATAGGAACAGGAGGGTATCATGAATAAACCCCAAAGCTATCTGTTTGCATTTATCCTCGGTCTGTTGACCGTAATCGTCTGCCTTGCTATAGGAGATGGCCTGATTGGTGTTGCTGGAACTCTGGGCGAATGCATATATGACGAATCAGGTGCGTTGATTGAGTACGCTTTGCATGTGAAAGATCCTACAGGAAAAATCATCTTCTGGAGCGGTCTTCTGCTCTTTCCTGTGCTCCTGGCATACCGGATCCACCCGAGACATACGTGGATCAACCTGCCGTTGTTTGTATTGGCTTGGTATGTACTTTCTGCGATTTTCGGCTCTCATGCCAATCATTATTTCCTTGCACATCCGGCAAGAGGATTTATCAGTTTTTTTGAAGAATTCGATCCGTTCATCGTGGCAGTATTTTTGTGGCTGATACAGCTGATCGTACTGCTCGTGGTAAGAGAAATCATTAAAACTGATACGCAAGATAAAAAATAGAAAGCACATAACCATATGAAATTTGCAGCTGATTTTCGCAGAATCGCCCGTGAGGTTCTTTACGGTAAATGGTTCTGTACGAAAAGAGAAGAGAACCGATCACAAGCCCGTGGTCGGTTCTTTGTATTTATACGATTTCAATCTTTGATGATTTGTTTTCGATAGTTGTACACTGTTCCGCCATTGATACTTTTGTGTGAAAACCATGAGAAACCGCGTGTGACCAGCTCATGGTTTGGGGCACTGCGGCAGAATTCATCTTCTCCGTTGCATATCACAAGATCGCCCCCGTTTTTTGTGACACGGGTCAGCTCGGCAATCTCTCTGTCGTAATCATCTCCGATGACATGTCCGCTGAGAACTGCATCAAAGGTATTATCCTCATATGGCAGACAGGTGACAATTCCGTCAAGTACTTTGATATTGGTGATCCCTTCTTTATGAATCCGATCTCTCATATACTCACGGAGCTGATCACATGGCTCGCTGGCATAAACCCTTCGGGCTTTTTTGGCAGCGGCAAATGCCAGTCTGCCGGTTCCTGCACCGACATCCAAAACGATTTTATCCTCAAGAGAGACAAGCTCATAAAGATACACAGGATTCCAGTCGCGGATGTAATTGACTGTTTCCATCACTTCCGGATACGCATAAACAACCGAGGTTTCAAGCGCTTGGAGTATTGCTGTTTCTGCCTTACGCATCTCAGAATCTGTCCACCCGGAATTTGGAACACTGCGGGTTTTGTTGAGGAAAGGGATTGTTTCCGGTGCTTTGATGCGGCAGAAGGCATCGATATAAGGGTATTGACTGAGTGCTTTTGCCATATCGGTGATATAATCACCGGGATAGGGATACTGTTCATTGAAAATCATGCGAAGTACCCAACGGTCAAATAATAGAAAACAGTCCATTGTGTAGTCAGACGGATTGATCCAATGATCATGCATAAACAAATTTCCTCTCTGTCATTCGATGATTTTATTTACTGTTCAGCTTCCCGTTGACTGATAATGCTTCACGCCGATGCGCCAGAAAATCAGCACTGCGCCGAGAAAAACAAACGTCCATAGCGGAGAAAACAAATACAGAAGGCTGTCCGACCGATCGGTCAGATAGAGGAACGGATAATACTGTGCACATGCCAGCGGAACGAGGAAGGTAAAGAAATAAATCAGTGCGGGGGAACCGTAGATATCCAGCGGATAGGAGCCGAGCTCTTTTCCGCCGTGCGTAAAGATGTTCATAAACTCCAGTCCCTCAACCGTGAAAAAGCAGAATGCCGCATGACAGATCATCAGGGCACAGAAGAAAACCGTCGCTCCGATCAGCATGAGAAGGTACGCAGTCACACGTGCGGGCGTCCAGACAAGCTCTGTGGTGGTGCAGGCAATGATCATAACCGTCACACCGAGCAGAAATCGCCCGAGTCTTGCAAACTCAATGCGTGTGCAAAGAACAGAAAAGAGCAGCGAGCGCGGACGGAGCAGAAGCCGGTCAAAGCCGCCCGACTGCACCTGTCCGGAAAACGTATCAAAGCCGCGCAGCCAGATTTCCGAGAGGGAAAATGCCATCAGAATCGTGGAGTAGCAGAGCAGTACCTCGGAAAAGGTATATCCATCCACCGTATGAAAGCGGTTGAACAGTACCGCGATTGCCGCAAGTGATGCGGCAGAGGTCAGTGTCATACCGAACAGCGACATAAAGAAGGAAGACTTGTACTCCATGGCAGTGCAGATGTGCATGGAGACAAACCGCAGGTACAGCCTGTGCGGCGGATATGGTTTCGGTTGTGTTTGGTTGCTATTTTTATGGAACAGCCGCATCATTCATCCTCCTTGTATCACAACACGGCGCAGACCGCATTTCATCATAATCACACCGATGGGAATCAGCACCGCGATCCATACCAGCTGAATCAACAGCAGGCGAGGTACCTGTTCTGTCGGATAATAGCCGGAATAAATCAGGTACGGTGTATTCTGTAAGTATGCAAACGGCGTAAAGGACAGCATCTGCTGCATCCATACCGGAAGCAGCGGCAGCGGAATCAGAGAACCGGAGCAGAAGTCGATGACATTTGCGGTTATGGAACGGATGCCGCCTTCGTTCATCAGAAAGAAAACGGCGATGTGTGCCGGAAGCATCATGGCAACCATCAGAATCGCGGACAACAGCATCGAGCATAAAAATGCGAGGAACGCAGTCGGCGAATGCGGCAGCGTCATGCCCCAGCCGGACGGCAGAAATGCAGTAATGCACAGAATCGGCAAAAAACGCAGTGCCGCCTTGGCGACACGTGTTGCCATGCATTTGCAGAACCACATCGGATACAGCGCGACCGGGCGGCACAGCTCGTATGCAACTGTACCGTTCTTGATCTGTGCAATCAGATCGTTTTCCATGGACCAGGAGGCAAACATCTGCAAAAATGCCTGCTGAAGCCAGATATAGCACGCAGTTTCCGCCTCGGTCATCGGATATGCGTCGGGATTGGACTCTCTGAACGCGCGGTAGAGCATGATGTACATGAATCCCCAGCAGAACTGCGTGGCAATTCCGGCAAGCGCGGCGGTACGGTATTGCAGACCGCATCGGATGCGCATGGAGAAAAAGGTCAGATATGGCTTGATGTGCTTCATACGCGGTAGACCTCATACAGCTGGGTGACGATCTGGTCAAGCGACGGATTTTCGACTGTCAGATCACGAATTTCCGCATGGGCGGACAGATGGGCTACGGCAGCAGAGACAGAGCAGTTACCGACTTCAACGGAAAAAACGGCGCGGTCCGCGCTTGCCTCGCACAGATGCATTCCGTGTGGAAGCGACGATGAAAAGTCCGGTGTATCAAAGCCGCGTCCGAGAACGGTCATGCGGCGTGCGGTGATAAATTCCTCTTTGAGTGCAGTAAGCGTACCGTCGCGCAGAATGCGTCCGTGACCGATCAGCAGAATACGCTCGGTCAGTGCTTCGATGTCCTGCATGTCGTGCGTCGTCAGAATGACGGTAGTGCCGTGATCGCGGCAGCGGGTTTTGATAAAGTCTCGGACAGCGAGCTTGGATACAGCATCCAGACCGATGGTCGGCTCATCCAGAAACAGAATCTTCGGATCATGAAGCAGCGATGCGGCAATTTCACAGCGCATCCGCTGACCAAGGGAGAGCTGTCTTGTCGGTGTACGCAGAATATCGGAAAGATCGAGCCGCTCGCAAAGCTCATCGAGATTGCGTCGGTAGACATCCTCCGGCACGGAGAAAATATCACGCAGCAGCGAAAACGTATCGATGACCGGGACATCCCACCACAACTGGGAACGCTGACCGAAGACAACACCGATGTCAGCGACGTGCGCGCGCCGGTCCTTCCACGGAATGCGTCCGGCGACGGTACAGGTTCCGCTGTCGGGTGTCAGAATGCCGGAGAGAACCTTGACTGTCGATGATTTTCCGGCACCGTTCGGTCCGATATAACCGACGCATTCACCGGCACCGATGGAAAAGGTCAGATGGTCCAGCGCATGAATTTCTGTGTATTCACGGTGCAGAAACGATTTCAGCGTGTTTTTCATACCGGCATCGCGGCGTGCCACACGGAAGGTTTTGCAGATATCGCGGACGTCAATCATGGTATTGTCTCCTTTATGTCTGGGAATTTTGGAAATGAAAACGATCCACCTTCAGCCGGATAGCCGTAGTGGGGTCACAAGCCGCCCCGTGGTGGATCGTTTTTTCTGTATTTAGTATATCACAACACTGCGGAAAAGTCAAGGGCGCATTTGATTATAATCAAACATGACACAAAGGGCTGTTCGACGACAATTACATGCGGTATTTCGTCAGAACAATGCCGCCGAGTCCGCTGTCGATCAGTGCATAATCGTCTGTCCATGCATCCCCGCCCGTCACAAAATGACCGGGACCGTAAGCGCCGGAATAAACCGGTGCAAAGTGCAGAGGACCGAAGACGTTGCGGCGGGTACCGACGACCGTGACGCGGATGGTTTTTCCTGCCCTGACCGCTTCGGTCACATCGGCTTCATAGGGATCCCAGATGAGACGGACTTCGTCCATACCGTCTGCCTGAACACGGATCAGACCGCCTGTAAACGATGCGGGGGACAGCAGAATGCGTTCGTCATCGGTAACTGTCAGCGATGCGTACTTGTCCGGTGTGAGCAGATAGGTGACCTCACCGGTATAGAAGGGCATGTTTGCCGCCGTAAGATTTCCGACCAGGAGCTTGGCTGGACGGGTTGTCAGTGTGCGTGTATGACCGTCAAGAGAAACGCCGAAATCGCCGATCAGGTACAGCGCTTCGAGATTCGTTGTCCGCATAAAGTCGGTCTCCGCGGTGACGACATTGCGTCCGCGCTTCAGTGCGCTGTGCGGGATGACCATCTTTTTGAAGCAATCATCAATCCAGAAGTCATGGATGTCTGTGTTCTGAAGCGGCGTGCCGTTGATGGCATAATGCATCCTCTCCGGACGTTCTCCCGCCAGAATCAAATCACCTGCGGGAAGCGTTTCGATGTCAAAGGTGTATTCCAGCTCCACTTTGCCGTAAACCTTCTTGTCCGTCAGACGGGCAAACCATGGCTGTAACATCTCACCGCCGCGGTGCTCAATGCCGACGGTATCGCGGACAGCACTGTCCACACGCAGAATCTCTGCCTCGTCACTCCATGCACCACCGTTGAAGCGGAAGCGTGCAAAGTCGAGAACACAGACATTGGGTTCGTTTGTTTCATAAGAAAAGCTGCCGTTGATGACCAGTGTTTCTGCGGCGTTCATCGGTGCAGGAACGGGCGGAAGCGCTGTGTCTGCTTCTTCTGTCAGTACAAATGCCTGTGTACCGGCGGCGGGGAGTGTGGTAGTGAGGATCATCGTGCTGCCGTCGTGCGTGACCGGGACTGCATAACGGACGCCGGTGCGCATATCCCAGTATTCTGCGGAACGGAGCGCGGCGTGATCGATGCGGACTGTCAGCGCGGGGGTGGCGTTGTCACGGTCGGTGTTCAGAAGGACAAAGCCGATGCTGTCACCGAAGTCGCGCATCTGTACAAAGACAGAATCAGCGGTAGTACCGTCTTCTTTGGCAACGGTGATCGGCGCACGGGAATGCGTGCGGACGGTATCATTGAGTGCTTTGGCGTCAAACGGAATACAGATGCCGTGTTCGCGTGCGAAAACTGCGGGCGTATCGTCCGGTGTGGCATTGATATAGCGCGGAGCCTCTCCGGCGAAGATGACGCTTCCGCCGACTGCGGCGAAGTCAGAGAGCAGCTTCATGGTGGTCGGACGAATTGTTTCCATACCGGAGACGACGACGGCGCGATAGCACATCTGACCGACGCGGAGGAGGGGAGTTCCGTCAGCCGCGGTATCGACCTTGGCGTGAGATGCCATCATCTGCTCCTCGCCGTAGTCAAAGTCGATGTGATTGCCAACCAGCATCCGGAACAAATTCTGGTAATGCTGCTCCAGCGCGATGATTTCTTTTGCGGATGCGGTGGGATTGATCCAGCTTGCCCAGCCGAGATAGGTCTGTGCCCAGACGGATTCAATGGGGTTGATTACCAGCAGATCACAGATGGGAGTACCTGCGGTCATGAAGGCACCAAAACGTGCAAAATATGTTTCGACATCGTTGTAATATGGATACCACGGCGATTGGTGCAGAATCGACGCAGGATAGTCGCGCTTCGATTCGCCTTCCATTGTGTACCAGGACAGATGCTGACAGCGCAAATTGATGCCGAACAGTGCCTGCCAGTCACCGACCGCCTTGTGGCTCTTGAAGTTGAACTGCCAGCCGGTACAGCCGTACAGCTCGGAAAGCAGCCATTTTTTGCCAAGCTGGCGGGCGGCGGAAGAGAGCTGCTTGACGATCCAATAACAGCGGTTATGCTCGGTCAGAACATCGACACCGGGGGCGCCCATGTATTCATAGAAGCGCATCAGGGAGCCGTGCGGGACGGTCTGGTTGGACAGAGAATCCTCATGCAGGACATGTCCGGTGAACTGAATGCCGTTTTCCTCGCACCAGTCGTTGATCGGGCGAGCGAAGCGTTCCAAAAACAGGTTGTCTGCAAGGTCAAACCAGTCGCGCTTGATTGGTGCGAAGCGTTCTCCCATCGGACGGTAGAACAGCTCCGGCAGGACGTTCTGTGCATCGTATCCGTACCGCTGTTCAAATACAGGGAAGAAGTCATCGGTCCAGCACATGGAGCAGATGGTTTTGTTGTCAGTCCGGTGTGCATCATCCATGGCATGTCCGCGGTGCGGCTCATCTGTGAAGATACCCTTGATCGATGTGCCGAGCCGGTCGCCGCAGCGTTCCTTGTATTGTTCGTGGGTCAGTTCAATAAAGCGGTCAACTGCCGCACGGCTCATGGTATCGATGTAGGTGTTGCCGTTGTAGTTGGAGTTCGGTCTGTCGGGAACAATGCGGAAGGAAAGTACGCGAATGCTGCCGGGCATCCCGGCAGTTTCTGCATCAAAAGCAGCAAGTGCAGGCACGATGTCGGTTTCTTCTGTTATCGGCGTATAGCCCCACATGTCAATGCCGTCCAGACGGGCAAGGAAACAAAGGATGATGTCACTGTCCCACGCAAAGGTGTCGGGGGCTTCTTCGGTGATGACGATTGACTTCATGCGATACTGCGCATCGACTGTGACTTTGCCGCCGGCAGAACCGGACGGCCAGCGGTCCTCGTCATACAACCATGCCTCCATGCCGATCTGCTCACCCTCATCGGCACCGGCATTGATCAGATCGAACCATTCGTCGCCGAGATATTCGGTAATCAGTCCGGCACGGGAATGCATGAAGTAACCGCCAAGACCCATTTCTTTCATGACATTGATTTGACGGCGGATCTCATCCTCACGCAGCTCACCGTTCCACGACCAGAACGGTTTGCCGCGCCACGCTGCACCGGGGTTTTCAAATATTTCAAATAACGATTGCTTACTCATGTTCAGCCTCCTGTGATGCTTTGGCATATTGTTATCCATATTATACAGCATTTTTCGATGTTTTGCAAGTACCTGACTGTGTAAAAACAGGTAAGATATTGGCGGAATTGTTGACAGGATAACTTCTGTATGATATAATGGATACAGAGGAGTGTGATGAGATGCCAGGAGGAATGAGTCGGGAACAGCAGACGGTACGGTTTTACCGAAGACGGAAAATCAGTCGGCTGATGTCGCTGTTTTTCGGAGTTTTTCTGCGGCTGTTTGGCATGGTTGTCACTGCTGTCTGTGCATACTGGGTCTTTTTCGACGTGGACGCAATAAAGATCAAGGGGATTGCCGCGGCGGCACTGTTTGTACTTTTATACGCGCAGTGTGCTTCTTTTTCGATGCTCGGTCTGCGGATCTTTTCCAAAAGCGAGATGCGTGCAGTGTGGCATCTTGGCTGGACAGCGATTCTGATTTGTGCGCCGCTGTATTTTGTTGTTCTGGTGGTCTCTCTGATTCCGCTGACGGAGCGTGCGGCGTTTTTTCTGACAGTTTTTCCAACGCTGATCCTCAATGCACTGCCGATGGAGTCCATTTGCGACGAATACGTACTGCGCGGCTTTCCGACACCACTGTTCTGGGGGATTCAGATCGGTGTACAGATGTGTGGGATGTATTTGCTGCGGTTGTGGGGATAAACAGAAAGTTAATGAAATTATTTTCCAAATCTCTCTTGACAAAACAGAAAATGCATGGTATAATATACACTGTTCGATACGGAATGCCGTATGAATTGCGCTACTAGCTCAGTGGATAGAGTGCCCGGCTACGAACCGGTAGGTCGCAGGTTCGAATCCTGCGTGGCGCGCCAAATACAAAAGGACACCGATAGGTGTCCTTTTGTATTTCCCGTGAAACGTAGGGTTGTACAACCCGCGACTGAAAGAAAGTGACCGCAGGCAGAGAACTATGCATTGACGCTGTGAACTCCGTCAGATATTTATATAGAAAGATTGACAACGCTGAAATTGATATGGTATAATAGATGACGAAGAATGGCTCGGAAAGGAGATTCCCATGTTATATCGATCACACAGAGGCGGTGTTTATTATACACCTGAAAACACAATTCCGGCGTTTTTGTATGCACTTGACGCCGGTTATGATTATATTGAAACCGATCCGCAGCTGACGCGAGACGGCGTTGTAGTGCTGATGCACGACGGAACCATAAACCGTACCTGCCGTCATCCGGACGGTTCTCCTATCCTGGAACCGCTTCGGGTCGCTGATCTTTCTTATGCAGAGCTTTTGAAGTTCGATGCCGGGATTGCGATGGGAGAGCAATTTCGGGGTACACGGATACCGCGGCTTGACGAGCTGCTGGAACTTGCGCAGGGAACCGGTGTCATCATTGCGCTTGATAAAAAAATACAAACAGCAGATGTGGATGCATTGATCGATGCGGTCAAACCGTTTGATACAAAGGTCTGTTTCAGTACCTCGGATCGTGTGCGAATTCAAAAGATTCAGGCGCGTATGTCGGATGCGGCATTTGATTATGATGTCAATCTGGAGGATGCGGCGTTGGAGGAGGTCTGCCGTCTTGTGGAACGTGAAAGACTTTTGTTCTGGCTTTATATGGATAGACCGAACTTTGCGTGGCTTGCACAGGGAGCAAAAGCGTCACCGGAAAACTGTGCGCGCGTTAAACAATACGGAAGAATCGGGATCGGCAATATCTGCAATCCCGTCGATGTTATGGATGCATTGGCGTTTTCTCCGGACGTCATTGAGCTGTAAAAAGAAAGATGCCGGCACTGCCGCAGGGATTGTTCTGCTGTGGTGCCGGTGTTTTGTTTGATTGGAAATCATAATCGGGATTTAATAAACAATGGTTTATAATTAAACGCTATATAGAAACAGAATTATTGCACAGACGCTTCATCTGTTTCCATTTCCGGGCGTTCAAAGGTGATTTCTGCGGCGGTAACGGTACCGTCAACGATATCGTAGCGGATTTTTAAGGTTTCCGCAGCATATCCGGTTCCGTTTCCGGCACAGAGCAGGGATACACGGCAGAAAAGCTGACCGTGTTCGACGAAGAAGTTCTGGAATTTTGTCAGATCGGGAGTAGTCAGAAGCTGATCTGCGGGATAGTCAGCAAACTGTGCTTTGGGAATCTGGTATTCCGCACCGCCAACGAGCATACGCCAGTAATCCGACTCATTGGAAAGAGAAACATAACGGGAAAGAATATCATTGACGGAAGTAACAGGAAGCTCTGCTCCGTCGTCGCCGGAGAACACACGCGCCTCCTCAAGCAGTAAACCGGTTCCAGATCCGATTTTATGAAGAACCACACGCGCCGGAGTTTCCGTTCCGGACAGCGTACACAGATGCAGCTCCGCATTCCATTCCGGGTCCAGCGGAAGGGTGATTGTCATTTCTGTACCGTCATCAAGGACAAACGAGAACGGATAGGACTCCGTCACGGGTTCCTCGGTGGGAGCGGTCTGTTCCGTGGTCATAGGCGTCGGAGCCGTGTCTGACTGCATATCGTTTTTGGGGTCGGTACTGCCGGAACAAGCGGTCAGAATCGGGACAGACAATGCAAGAGAAAGGAGGAATATAGCTGTGCGGCGCAGAACGTTTTTTTTGAAGTCAGACATGATGCGCGTTTCCTTTCTCTGAAAGATCATATTCGTACATAAAAAATTCCATGGTTCCTGTATCTTCATATGTAATTTCGAACCGGCCGACATACACAAATCCGGCTGAGGTGTATAGCTTCTGTGCAGGCAGATTTTTTGTCATGACATCCAGACGAATCGCCTGTTTTCCCATGCCGCGGCAGATGTTGATCAGGGAAGCAACGATATGCCGTCCGATTCCACGGCGTTGATAAGCACAGTCGACACACAAAAGATGAACAACAATCGCATCACTCCACGCAACCGGAAGTATCCACGGTACGCTGTCGTATCCGTCTGCCGGTTCATCAGACAGGGCAAATGCGGCAAGATATTCCCCGGATGCATCGCTCTCGTCTGCATCCAGAACGTACATCTCGCCCCGCAGCACATACGCTGCAATTTGCTCATTTGTCGGATAGATATCCAATCGCCAGTCCGGGTGATAAGGGGAATGTGCATTTTCTGTTATCAGCTTCCGATAGAAGGCAATCACAGCATCGGTTTCGTGTATTTGAGCACGTCTCATTGGGGATCCTTTCTTTAGGGTAGGCTATATTGGGGTTTTGATTCTGGTTGTATTATACCCGAAAAATGTGAAGAAAACAAGAACAATGCCGCGCGGGTCACAAAGTTACAAATCGTTCACGGTTCATTCAAATAGAAAAACATCTGAATCAGCAGCTATGCGTGGTTTTCAGGACGGGAACACCAAATAACGGCGGGAGGATTCGCTCCTGCCCGCCGTCAGATAATGTGGTTACACTTCTTTCCATCCAAGCGTTGCCGCCATGACAGCCTTGATGGTATGCATCCGGTTTTCCGCTTCGTCAAAGACGATGGATGCGGGGGATTCAAACACGTCATCGGTCACTTCCATGGCATCACGGTGGAAGCGCTCACCCATTTCACGACCGACACCGGTATCGAGGTTGTGGTATGCCGGCAGACAGTGCATGAATACCGTTTCCGGTTTGCCGGTCATTGCCATGAGTTCTGCGTTGACCTGGTAAGGAGAAAGCTCACGAATCCGTTCTCCCAGACCTCCAC
>SVRM01000078.1 GCA_015064785.1 Oscillospiraceae bacterium | reverse complement strand
GAAACGAATCTGTGGGAGGTACCGTGTGCACCGTAACGGCGGATCTGGTATTCCTCTGCATCTTCATACTTGATGGCATAAGTGGAAGCCTTCTTGGGCTGAGTGGTGTGGAATGCGGTGTCGAAAACGAGAACCTGCGGAACATTCGGCATAACAGCGGTACAGCCGTCGATACCCATCAGGTGTGCGGGCGTGTGCAGCGGAGCAAAGTCGACGCACAGGCGCAGCTTATCCATAACCTCGGGGGTAACGAGGCAGGACTCGAAGAAGTAAGGACCGCCGTGGACAACGCGGTGACCGACAGCTTCGATTTCGCTCATATCCTTGATACAGCCGTAGTCTGCATTGGTCAGCGTGTCGACGAGGATCTTCGTTGCGACAGCGTGGTTGGGCATGTCAAGTGCCAGCTCGATCTTTCTGCCGTCGGGCAGCTTGTGGGTGATCTTACCGTCGATGGCGATGCGTTCGCAGATACCTTTTGCCAGAATGTCGCCGCTCTCCATATCAAACAGCTGATACTTCAGAGAGGAGCTTCCGGCATTGACAACCAGAATCTTCATAATAAATTTTCCTCCAATATGAAATTTTGCTATTGCAAAAAGTGGATTGTTGATATACAATATATATATTATATAACAGTTTTCAAAGAATTGCAAGACATTCCCCGAAAATTTTTCCGTTTTTCGTACTTTTCTTATGTTTGAGGTGATTTTCATGACCATCGGCATCATCTGTGAATACAATCCGCCGCACAAAGGCCATGCCTATCAGATAGCGGAGCTGAAAAAACGGTATCCGGACTGCACGGTCGTCTGCGTGATGTCAGGTAATTTTGTACAGCGCGGAACGCCTGCCATTACAGACAAATATACCCGTGCCGCTGCCGCGCTCGGCATTGGTGCTGATGCGGTGCTAGAGCTGCCGTTCCCATATTCTTCGGCACCGGCAGAGTTGTTTGCGCGCGCAGGTGTAAGCATTCTTGCACGCATCGGCATTGATGCGCTGTGCTTCGGGACAGAGGGTGATGTTCTCGCACAGCTGAAAAATGCCGCCGGACAGCTGGACAGTCCTGCGTTTGAAAAAGCTCTGGCGGCACACATTGCAGATCCCGAAAACCGGGATGTCGGCTATCCTGTATTGCGCGACCGTCTGTATGCTTCCCTGTTCGGTGAGGAAGAAGCCGCGCTTCTCCGCACGCCGAACAATACGCTCGCCGCAGAATACCTGCGTGCCATTGCGGAAACCAAAAGCGCCATCCTTCCCATCGCCATTCCGCGTACCGGCGACGCGCACGATACAGAACACACAGCCCCGCCTGCCGCAGATACCGTAGTCTCCGCATCGGCTGTCCGTGCCAGAATCCGGGACGGTGCATTTGATGACGCAATGACACTCCTGCCGCCTGCCGCCGCACAGTGTCTGACCGAAGCACGGGAGGCAGGTCGGCTCTGTATCGATCCCGCGTGCATTCCGGGTGCGATGCTTCTGCATACCTACCGCCGCACACCGCCCGAGGTACTGGCCCGATATGCCGGTCTGGAGGGCGGACTTGCGGGTCGTCTGTGTTCCGCCGCACGCCATGCACATGATGCGGCAGAGCTGTTCTCCCTTGCGGCAACAAAAAAATACACGCACGCCGCCATCCGCCGTGCCGCACTGTACGGATGCTTCGGCATTACGCAGGACATGCTCCGAGCCGCACCTTCTTACACCGTACTCTTAGCATACAGTGACCGTGCCTCCGCCCTTCTGCGCCGTGCAAAAAAAGAAGGCACCATTCCTGTTCTGTCCCGTCCGGCGGCATACAAAAAGCTGCCCGGTGATGCGCAGGAGGCATTCCTCCGTTCCCTGTCAGCCGACGCTGTTTACGGTATGCTTCTGCCCGTACCATACGCAGAGGCCGAACTGTTGGCTCTGACACCGACCATCCGCACCGAGGAAAGGGGAACGTGCAAAACTTGACAAAATCCGTTTTTTTGTATATAATAATAGCAAAGAAACCTGCCTGAGAGGAGGATGCCCTTTGCTGTATCTGTTTTTTTTGCTGCTGGAAATTCTGCTGATCGCTGCCATCAGCCTGCCGACAGCCATTTTTGCACCACTTCCGGTGGCGTTTGTCGTTATCATTGCGCTTCTGCTCGCCGCTGTTTTTCTGCGTCCTGCCAAGCGCATCGTGCAATACAGACGCAAACGGAGCCGTGTCGTTGAACGCCGCTTCCATCCGCGTACTGTCCCACAGGGACTGACGCTGCGCCCGACTGACGGACTGTCCCCGGCTGAGGTGTTCCGCATGATGGAGCTGCTGTGTGCTGTCCCCAAAGATCGCCATGCCGTTGCCGACTTCACCGCGACCCTGCTCGATCTCAACCGCCGCGGCATTCTCACACTGCGCGTCACACAGGGCGATGATTTTCTGCGTGCCGACGGGATGCGCATTGTCTGCCGCCGGGATCTCGATATAAAAAAGCTTGCTGCACACGAGCAGTGTCTGCTCCGGCTTCTGCGCCGTGCCAGCGGACCTGCCGCGTCGATTCAGCTTTCCGCATTTGCCGATTATGTCAGCCGCGCTCCCGGCCGCTGTCAGCGCGACACGGATGCTTTCCGCCGCGCCGTCGACCGTGCACTGATGAAAAAGCGGCTGATTGGTGTGACCCGCGACGACAAAAGCACCGCTCCGCCTCTCTTCCGCCGCCGCATCCGGGTAGTCACACCGCGCGGTGAGCAGTGTGCGGCACTCTGGCACGCATATCTGCGGAGCATCTGTACGAAACCGTATTTAGACTCCTATCAGCCAATGCCGGGAGAACAGCAGCAGGCATTTGCCAAAGAAGCTGAACGTCTGCTGATCGATGCCGCTGCTGCCGGTTACTGCGCCCGCGCCGCAGAAGCACTGATGCGCGAATATCTTTTCACGCCGGAATCGCTGTGGGATGAGCATCACTATTTCTCCGCCATGACGGAAACCCGCATTGCCTTTGCCGGCACCGCATCGGGCGAATCGTATTTCTTCCTGCCCCTGCGGCATTTTGAAACGGCAATCCGCACCGCTGTTCTGTACGGAACCGCGGAAGGGAAATTCGTCGGATTTGATGACTGAATCATACAAAAAAACCGTTCCCGGACACATCTGTGCCGCAGGAACGGTTTTGTTTTGTGTGATTTACGGTGCCGATACCGTATGGGACTTCAGATAATCCACCCAGCGGACAGCATAAACGCCGCCGATGTGGATACCGTCACTGGTTGCATCGGAGAACAGATTGCCCGTTTCATCAGCCAACACCTCGCCGACATTGACAAATGCGACATTTTTCTGTACACACATATCGATGATCTTCTGATTGAAGGTAGCGACGGCAAAGTTGTTGATGCAGCTGTGGTAATCACGGGACTTTGCCCATTTCGCTTCGTTGATGGGCAGAATGGACTGCACATAGATGATTGCCTCGGGATTGACCTCCCGGATGCGGTCGATGATCTGACCGTAATAATTGATAAAGGACGCAATGGAACCCCAGCCGAGTTCGTTGATGCCGAACATCAGATAGACCTTGGAAAATTCCACGGTACCGAGCGCTTCGGATACCGTCGCCGTCTTTCCGCTCTGCATCGGAATCAGCTCTTTGGTGAACACCTGCGATACATTCAGACCGACGCTGGCAAAATACCGCGCCTTCAGCGGAACGGACCGCTGCAGACCAACCGTCAGAGAGTTGCCGATGAAAACCGCGTCGTCAAAATAATCGTCTCCGACCATTTCGCTCTCCGGCACTGCTGCTGACAGATCGACGTTCGGCGTTTCTGTATATACAGGCGGCATCTGCTGCTGCTGTGCCTGCTGCTGTGCCTGTTTCTTTGCCTCGATTGCCGACCAGGTGTATTCCGTCATGTCCGCGAACGGGACAACGGCACACAAAAGCTCCGGGATTACCCGTTCTTCGTAAACCGTAAAGAAGTACATATGGTGCGCATCCACCGCAATGTTGACAAAGCTGGATGGATCGGGCGTGCAGACAGAATCAAGAAATGCTTCATCCACTTGCAGTCCGCACTTCTGGAATGCGGCTTCATATCCGGCCCGAACCATTGCGGCCAGCGGTTCACTCGCCACGGTCATATCAAACAGATCGAGCGGTGCGTAGACCGCATTCGTCTCAACATTATAGGAAAGCACAACGACAGAGTTTGTAATCTGATATACCGCGGTGTCAGTGACCTTCCGCGTGAAGACGGCAGAATAGACATTTTTCGCCAGATACAGCTTATAGTCCACCGTCACCACCGATGTACCGCCAAGCCGCGCCGTTTCCGGCAATTCTGAGGCGGCAATCAGCGATTCCGCCGTTGTCCGGCAGTAGTCGTTGAAATTTTCGGAATCGGTCAGCGGATACACGGCATACACACGGTAATCCGCACTGTCGCAGCGAATCGTTTCAAAATAATCCGCTGCATGAGCCGCCGGGTAATACGGAGAATCCGTTTCCGCATCGAAATAGGGAAGCGGCGGTTCCGTTTCCACGGCGGTTTCCGTTTCGGTTTCTGTCACCAATGCTGTATCCTCCAAGAACGCCGATGCCGCCGTTTCGGCATGTACAGGTATCGTCGGCGGTGCAATCATTTCACGCACAGTCAGAACGCCCATGACAGCCAGACCGATAAACAGAATCACAACCAGAATATAAAGAATCGTATGGGATTTGAAAAACGAAAGAAGTTCGTGCAAAACTGAGCCTGCCTTTCTGGATTCCATCAGGCCTTCGTCTTTTCGGTCACCGGTGTTTTGTCAATGACAAAATGGACCGGCAAGCCGTGTTCATACCGCATGGCGATTTCGCCTTCACACAGCGGCAGAATATAATCGATGCACGCATCCGTGACATGATTTCCGGCATCGTTGATGAATGCATCCGGCACAGCACGGACATGGTTTGCCGCGGTGGTGATATCGATTTCGGAGATCTCCACGGCATAAGGATCATCCGAAACACGCGCAAACGCCATCATCTTCGCCGTTTTGCCCTCCAGTGCGCAGGCAACTGCCGCCTGACCGACACGGATCGATTCTGCGATATCAGTACCCGATGCCAGATGCGACGCACAGCGCTGCATGATGTTCAGCTCAACCGAACGCACCTTGCAGCCGAACTGCTGCTTGACAGCGGCTTCCAGCGAGCGTCCGGTTCCGGAAAGATAAGCATGTCCGAAAATGTCAACCGCACCGGACTGGCTGTTCTCGCCGACATAGTGTCCGTCAGCATGGCGCAGACCTTCAGATACAGCAATGACGACATTCGGATGCCGCTTCAGCGCTGCTTCAACATCGGAAAAGAACGACTGATAATCAAACGGACGCTCCGGCAGGTAAATATAATCGGGTGCGACACCGCAGTACTTTTTCGGAACAGCAGCAGCCGCAGTCAGCCATCCGGCATCACGACCCATGATTTCGACAATGGTAACAGCCGGTACGGTATAAACGGCACAGTCACGGATAATTTCCTGCATGGTTGCCGCGATGTACTTTGCGGCAGAACCGTAACCGGGCGTATGGTCGGTACCGCAGACATCGTTGTCAATGGTCTTCGGAACGCCAATGACGGAAATGTCATAGCCCTGCATCTGCGCATAGTACGACAGCTTCGCAACAGTATCCATCGAATCATTGCCGCCGATATAGAAGAAATAGCGAATGTTATATTTTTCCAGAATCGAGAACAGCTTTTTGTAGATCGGATCGTCCGGTGCATAGGCAGGGAGCTTCTTCCGGCAGGAACCAAGTGCCGCCGCCGGCGTGTGTGCCAGTGCGTCCAGTGCCGCTTCGTCGGCAAACTGACCGTTCAGTTCCGTAATGCGTTCCGCAAGAATGCCCTCAATGCCGTTGACCGCACCGTAGATCCGGTCAATCTGCGGCGCCTGCATTGCACCGCGGATCACGCCGGACAGCGTTGCATTGATTGCCGCGGTCGGACCGCCGGACTGACCGATAATTGCATTTCCTTTGATGATATTCATATGTCAATCTCCGTATCATACTTCATATTTTCCAGACTGCTCTGTTTTTTACACAGCCTCTCTATACAGTATACCACATCGGCGTGTATCTTGCAAGAACCCGCACCGTTTTTTCAAAAAAATTTTCCATACAGTTTTCCATACAAAAATCTTTTACATTTTATTCACACACCGACAATGATGGTTTGATATACTTGTAACAGTCCGGGGGTACCACCCCGACCTGCATTCAAAATCTATGGAAAGGAAACTTTCGCCAAGCGAAAGCCATGGTTCTATTTATGGATTACAAAAAGCTGATGACCGTTCTTCTGCTCGCCGCAGCGCTGGTACTGACCGCTTGTAATAAAACCACCGATGATACAAATCCCCCGACCGATTCCGATTCCGGCGCGGATACACCCGTAATTACAGAAACAGAGCCCCCCGCCCCGAGCATCCCTGTCATTCCCGACACGGAAACAGAAGCCCCCCAGACAACAGAAGTACTCCCGGAAACAGAACCCCTGCCGGAAACCACAACACCCATCCCTGCGCTTCCGCCGGAAATTCCAGTGGAAGAAACGGAACCGGCTGTGACCGAAACCGAAGCTGCACAGACGGAAGAACCGACCCCACCGACACCGGTTGTCATTGCTAAGCCGACCGTCGATATCTCAGCGCAGCTCATTCCCGGCGGAGAACCCGTGACGGGACAAATTGCATCTGCGCAGTCGGAGCATATCCGTCTTCTGCTCGACTATACCGTACAGCAGGCGGAAGATGGGAGCGTGACGTTGACGCTGGACGTCGGACTGTCGTGCTATGAGCTGTGGTGCAGTGCCAAAACCGATCAGGGAACCATCACCGTCAACGGTGTTTCCCGTACCTTCTCTACAGAAGCCATTGACCATATGGTTCACGAAAAAACGTACATCCCGTTCTTAACCCAGACCTACAACGGCACAGGCAGTCAGAGTGCTGCGGTCGAGGTCAGCTGGAACTTCAACGGTACCTACGGCGGAACAGATGTCGGTGTTCTGACCGCAGGCATCACACTCAGATACGGCGCAGACGGCACAGCCGCACCGATGAGTCCCGAAACGGAAGCGGCACCGGAAACCGAACCCGCAGCGGAAACAACGGTTCCCGATAAGCCGGTGCCCTCACCCACCGAATCCACGCCCATCGAATCCACGCCCACCGAGTCAATCCCGGTCGAATCCGCAGAACCGCCTGTCACAGAGCCCGTCCAGCCGAACGAGCCGAACGTTCCTGCCGAAACTGCCGAATCGACTGTTCCCGAGGTGACAACAGAACCCGGACAGCCGGGCGCGGACACAACGCCTGCCCCCGAAGCACCGCCGGCAGAACCGGAGGCTCCCGCAGAACCCACGGTCACGGGAACGCCGGAGGAAACCGTCCCCACTGACGGACAGAACGCTCCGTGACAAAACAAAAAAGCCCCCAAAAAACCGCAGAAATCTGCGGTTTTTTGCTTGACTTTTCTCCTGATATGGCGTATAATAAACAGTATCAATACTTATCTATTTTTCTCAAAGGAGCGTTCTCATGAATCGAAAAATTATTGCTTCCCTGCTGGTTCTGCTGACCGCAGCCGGCACAGCACTCGTTTCCTGCGGTGATGCAGGACAGGCTCCAGCTGTCACCGATGCACCCGCAGCCGATACCACCGAGGTTGTAACAGAAACCGCCGAACCCGATCCGTTTGCGGAATTTGACTACGGCGGCGAGGAAATCCGCATCTATACCAGTATCAACGTTGCCTCCGGCGTCGGCAACTCCAACTACTTAATCGAAGGTCCGGAGGAGGAAACCGGCGATATCGTCAGCGACTCGGCTTACTTCCGCAACCGTTCCGTGGAAGAAATTCTGAATGTGGATCTCGTATTCACACAGGTTGACCTTGACTACACCGCCTGCGGTGCGGATTTATCCAAGATCATCATGGCCGGCGACGATGTCTACGACATTGCCATCAACGACCTGTTCCCGCTGGCAACCCTCTCCGTCGAGGGCAACTTCCTCAACATCGCGGATGCACCGCATGTCGATTACGAGCAGACCTACTGGTACAAGAACTACATGGAACAGTTGTCCCTTGACGGCGGCGCACATCAGTATATCATGGCAGGCGACTTCTTCATCGACATTCTCCGCTCGGCACATGCGCTGTATTTCAACAAGAACATGCTTTCCTCCATGTACGATGACGGCGATGTTCTGTACAATGAAGTTCTGGGAGGCACCTGGACCTACGAAAAGATGCTGTCCTACACCGAGGAATGCTATCAGGACCTCAACGGTAACGGTCAGGTTGACAACGAAGACCAGTTCGGTCTGGTCGTCATGCAGACCTGGGGACCCTCCATTCCCTTCATCATCTCCGCCGACCTCGAATTTACCAAGCTGAACGACGACGGTACACTGACACTGGCGATGAACAACGAACGCTCCGTCCGTCTTCTCGAAGTGCTCAACGATATCTTCTACTCCAAGGGTACCGGCAACGCCATCGACATTTACAAGGATTCCACAAATCAGGACGGCGATACCACCAACCTGTTCAAGAGCGGACGCGCGCTGATCCTCGGCTATAACCGTCTCGGCTCGTTTGACGATCTGCGCGACATGGAGGATGAGGTTGGTATTCTACCGTATCCGAAGTTCGATGAGACACAGAAGGACTATATTTCCTCGTCTCACGATACGACGGAAATCGGTGTCATTCCGATCACCAACTCCAAGTTCGATACCACCTGTGCCGTGCTTGAGGTTCTCATGCGCGAAACGCAGAAGATCGTCCTTCCGGCATATTACGAAACCGGTCTGAAGGTCAAGTATTCCCGCGATGACCTGTCCTCGCAGATGATCGATATCATCCACGACAACATCGGCGGTTCGTTTGCACTTGCCTATTCCTCCTATTGCAGCGATATCTTCATGAAGTCCTCCTTCTATGAACCGCTGTATGCAAAGAAAACCGACTTTGTTTCCAACTATACCAAGCGAGAAAAGGGTGCGCAGAAGAAAATCGACAAGATGGTCGAGAGCTTCCTTTCCATTGAGGATTGAACTGAATCCGCAAAAATTTTCCGGGGATGCCGACAGTATAACGGCATCCTCTTTCTTATATTTACAGTGTATCGTTTTACATTGCTCTGCAAATCGATGTTATTTTTTAACATTAAAACTGTGAATTTGACAGGCATTACAAAAGAGAACAACGAATTTCCTGAATTTTCTGCGTGGGATTTGTCAGAAATTTCACGTAAAAATATTGACTTTTGGCGCACTTTGTTGTATCATATATATGGTAAATTATTTTGTGGAGGTGCCGCGTATCTTCAGAATTGTGATAAGTGACGCAGATGGAACATTAGTTACCAACAGCAAACTAATTGATGTGCGCGCATTTTCCCGTATGATGACCGCACTCGGCACGCATGGAATCCCGATGTGCATTGCAAGCGGCAGAACGTATCCGGCACTGCGGGGACTGTTTGCACCGTTCGCCGATCATCTGCTGTACTTCCCGCTTGACGGCGCATTTGCCGCGGCAGGAGATACGCTTCTGTGCGGATTCCCGCTTGACCGGACAGCCATTGCCGACGCGATGTGTCTGCTGTGCGATGACTGTGTCCGCGGCATCGAGCTTTGTGCACAGCGCACAACGTATCTTTACGCACGTGACGCGGCACTGCCGGTGTCCGAGCAGAACCGGCTTGGCGGGGAACTGACCGTTCTGTATGCACCCGCTATGCCGAAGGCAGAACCGCTGCCAGCAGAACCGATTTACAAAATCATCGTCTTCACACGCCGCTCGGGGAATCCAATCTCGATTCCCACCGGTACCCGCGCCGTATACCAAAGTGACATTGTAACAGAGCTTGTACGCGCGGATGTGAACAAGCGGCGCGCGGCAGAGCTGATCTGCGATGCTCTGCACATCACCCCCGATGAAATTCTCGCCTACGGCGACAGCGAAAACGACCGCGAGCTGCTCTCGTGGGCAGGCACCGCTGTTACCATGTACGGCGCAAAACACGATCTCTTTTCGATTACGAAATACCATACACAGAACGTCGCGGAATCCGTGCTTCACTTTTTGCACTGTGAGGACGCGGCACAGAAAGGAAGAGGAAGAACACATGGCTAAATATAACATCATTGACATGGAGCGCACAGACCGTATCGGTCGTCTTATTGACGCGCTGTTTGATCACATGCCGGAAATCGAGGCAGACCGCGCTGTTCTTCTGACGGAATCCTACCGCGCAACGGAAGGCGAACCGATCATTACCCGCCGCGCAAAGGCATTTGCACATATCTGTGAAAACCTGCCGATCACCATCCGCGATGAGGAACTGATCGTCGGTTCCGCAACGAAAGTCGCGCGCGGCTGTCAGGTCTTCCCGGAATACTCCTTTGACTGGCTGGAAGCAGAGTTCGACACTGTGGAAACCCGTTCAGCCGACCCGTTTTACATCTCCGAGGAAACCAAGGCGACCCTGCATGAGGTCTACAAATACTGGCGCGGCAAAACCACATCCGAGCTTGCAACCTCCTACATGGCAAAGGAAACCCTGCTTGCGATGCAGCACAACATCTTCACGCCCGGCAACTATTTCTATAACGGTATTGGTCATGTCACCGTCGACTACGGCAAGGTGCTGAAGATCGGCTACCGCGGCATCATCGAGGAAGCAAAAGCAGAACGCGCAAAGTACTCCTTTGAGCATCCCGAATACAACTGGAGAACCCATTTCCTGGATGCGGTTATCATCAGCTGTGAAGCAGCAATCACCTACGCAAAGCGTTATGCACGTCTTGCAATAGAGCTGGCGGATAAGTGTACTGACAGCGCCCGCAAGAAGGAGCTGCTGCAAATCGCCATGAACTGTGCCAATGTCCCCGAAAACGGAGCCAAGAGCTTCTGGGAGGCCTGCCAGTCCTTCTGGTTCATCCAGATGCTTTTGCAGGTAGAATCCTCCGGTCATTCCATCTCCCCCGGACGCTTTGACCAGTACATGTATCCGTACTACAAGGCAGATCTGGAAGCAGGAAAAATTTCTCCCGCCTTCGCACAGGAGCTGATGGACTGCATCTGGGTCAAGTTAAACGATCTGAACAAGGTCCGTGACGCGGCATCCGCCGAAGGCTTTGCCGGCTACTCCCTGTTCCAGAACCTGATCGCCGGCGGTCAGACGCCCGACGGTGTGGATGCGACAAACGACCTGTCGTTCATGTGCATTCAGGCAACCAAGCACGTGCTTCTGCCGATGCCGTCGTTCTCCGTCCGTGTCTGGAACGGCACGCCGCACGAATTTCTCATCAAGGCGGCGGAGCTGACCCGCACCGGTGTCGGTCTGCCTGCCTATTACAATGACGAAGTCATCATTCCCGCGCTGCTCAACCGCGGTCTTACCATGGAAGACGCACGCAATTACAATATCATCGGCTGTGTCGAGCCGCAGGCGCCCGGCAAAACCGACGGCTGGCACGATGCCGCATTCTTCAACATGTGCCGTCCGCTGGAGCTGGTTATGAACTCCGGTGCCGACAAGTCCGGCTCGGAGGCTGACGGTGTCCAGATCGGTCCGAGAACGACCGACATCACCGCCATGAAGTCCTTTGACGAATTCTTCGATGCCTACAAGGAACAGACAAACTACATGCTCCGGCTCCTTGTCAACGCAGACAACGCAATTGACTTAGCGCACGCGGAACGCTGCCCGCTGCCCTTCCAATCCTGTATGGTGGAGGACTGCATCGGACGCGGAAAGTCCTTACAGAACGGCGGTGCCATTTACAACTTCACAGGTCCGCAGGGCTTCGGCATTGCCAACATGACCGATGCGCTGTATGCCGTCAAGACACTCGTCTTCGAGCAGAAGAAGCTGACAATGGCAGAGCTGAGAGAAGCCGTCGACCACAACTTCGGCGAGGATATCACCGACGCCATGGCACAGACGCTGACCACAAAGGAAATCACCCGTCTGGCAGCTGCCGGAAAGCCGATTTCAGAGAACACCATTAAAGAAACCTTCAAGCGCATCAAGTCTCAGGGCAATACCTCCGACTTCCAGCGCGCAAGATACAGAAAAATCCGTGCGATGATCGACGCTGTGCCGAAGTACGGCAACGACATTGAGGAGGTTGACTCTTTCGCACGCGAGGTTGCATATACTTACTCCCGTCCGCTGGAAACCTTCAAAAACCCGCGCGGCGGACAGTATCAGGCAGGTCTTTACCCGGTATCGGCGAACGTACCGCTCGGTGCACAGACCGGTGCCACCTGCGACGGTCGTCTGGCATTCACGCCCATCGCCGACGGTGTTTCGCCCACAGCGGGCAAGGACACCCACGGTCCGACAGCCTCCTGCAACTCCGTGTCGCATCTTGACCACGGCATTGCCTCCAACGGTACACTGTTCAACATGAAGTTCCACCCGTCCGCACTGGAAGGCACGGCAGGTCTGGAATCCTTCGTTGCGCTGATCCGCGGTTACTTTGACCAGAAGGGCAGCCACGTGCAGTTCAACGTCGTCAGCCGCGAAACGCTGCTGGACGCACAGAAGAACCCCGAAAAATACAAATCGCTCGTCGTCCGCGTTGCAGGCTACTCTGCTCTGTTCACAACGCTGTCCAAGTCCTTGCAGGACGATATCATCAACCGTACCGAGCAGGCAAAATTCTGATGAAGAACAACGAACTATACGCTGTCCGCGGACGCATCTTCGATATTCAGAAGTTTTCGGTGCACGACGGTCCCGGCATCCGCACCATCGTCTTCTTAAAAGGCTGTGTCCTGCGCTGCCGCTGGTGCTGCAATCCCGAATCCCAGAACTGGGAAATTGAGACAATGCTCCAGAACGGCATCAAAAAGACGATCGGTTACGACACCACGGTCGGCGATGTGATCACGACCGTCTTGCAGGACAAGCCGTACTACCGGCGCTCCGGCGGCGGCATGACCCTGTCGGGCGGTGAGTCGCTGTACCAGCCGGAATTTGCCCGTGCACTGCTGCAGGCCTGCCGCGAAAACGGTGTCAATACGGCAATCGAAACCACGCTGTGTGCCGATTGGGAAACGGTTGCGCCGTTTATTCCGCTGATCGATACGTTCCTTGTGGACATCAAGCACATGGATTCCGCCAAGCACAAGAAATTCACAACCCAGCCAAACGAGCAGATTCACGACAACATCCGCAGACTGGCAAACGTCGGCGCGAACATTGTCGTCCGTGTTCCGGTCATCCCGACATTCAACGACACACCTGCCGAACTGCACGCCATCGCGCAGTTTGCCTACGAGGAGCTCGGTGTCGGAGAAATGCACATTCTCCCCTACCACAAGCTCGGGTACGATAAGTACATTGGTCTGGGACGCGATTACCCGATGGGAGATGTCCCGTCTCCCGACAAAGCCAAAATGGAGATGCTGCGGAATGTCTGCGCATCAACCGGCATCACCTGTCACATCGGCGGATAATACGAAAGAAACACGGGCGATTCGTGAATCGCCCCTACAGGTAACATAAAATCAGGAGATCATTTATGAAAACTCCCTCCTCCCTCCTTCCCCCGGACCTCGCCGAACAGGCAGCGACGGGCAAGGTCAGAATCATACAGGAGCTGGTTCCCGGCAAGCAGATCACGCTTGCGCACATCATCGCAAGTCCCGATCCGGTGCTGTACCAGAAGCTCGGGCTTGATCCAACCGTCGACTGGTCCCATGCCGCCATCGGCATGATTACACTGTCGCCGGCGGAAACCGCTATCATCGCTGCAGACATTGCAACGAAGTCCTCCGCCGCAGAAATCGGATTTGTCGACCGCTTCTCCGGAACGCTGATCATCACAGGCTCCATTTCCGATGTGGAAGCCGCATTCCGCGCAACGCTGGATTACTGTGAGGAAAAGCTCGGCTTCTCCGTCTGTCCGCTGACCAAAACATAATGAAAAAAATCATCTTAATCGGCCGTTCCGAAGCCGGAAAGACCACGCTGAAGCAGGTATTGCGCGGCGAGGCAGTCGAATATGCAAAGACACAGTCGATCAACTACTATGATGTGGTGGTCGACACGCCGGGCGAATACATCCAGACAAGGCACCTGGGCGGCGCACTTGCTGTCTACTCCTATGAATCGGATGTTATCGGACTGCTCGCATCTGCGACCGAACCGTTTTCCCTGTTCGGTCCGTGCATCGCGGCAACCGCAACCCGTCCCGTGATCGGCATTGTCACAAAATGTGACGAACCGGGCGCAAAGGTCGAAATGGCATATGGCTGGCTGAAGGAAGCCGGCTGTGACCCGATCTTCTGCGTCGATTCCGTTACCCGCCGTGGAATTTCCGAAATCCTCGGCTACTTAAACCGTTAAGCATCGCATTTCGGTATCCGATACCGTTTGCGCACTTATATATTACATCAGTCAAAACAAAATCTTTATAAAAAGGAGAACACAATCATGGCATCCGAATACGCTATCAAACAACAGATCTGTGAAATCGGTAAGAGAATTTACGACAGAGGCATGGTTGCCAACAACGACGGCAACATCTCCGTCAAGATCGGTCCCGACGAATTCCTCTGCACCCCCACCGGTGTGTCCAAGGGCTTCATGACCCCCGAATTCATCTGTAAGATCGACTCCAAGGGCAACATCCTGCACGCGTATGAAGGCTTCAAGCCCTCCTCCGAAATCAAGATGCACCTCCGCGTTTACAAGGAAAGACCTGACGTCAACTCCGTCGTTCACGCACATCCGATGTACGCTACCGGCTTCGCAATCGCTGGTATCCCGCTGACCGAACCGGTTATGCCCGAAGCAATCATTCAGCTCGGCTGCGTTCCGATCGCTGAATACGGCACACCTTCCACCGAAGAAATCCCGGACGCTGTTTCCAGATATCTGCAGCACTACGATGCAGTGCTTCTCGAAAACCACGGCGCACTGGCATTCTCCGACTCTCTGCTCAACGCTTACCACAAGATGGAATCCGTTGAATTCTACGCACAGCTCCTGTTCATCGCAAAGATGCTCGGCGGCCCGAAGGCTCTGTCCGAAGCACAGGTCAAGAGACTGTACGAACTCCGCCGTCAGTTTGGCTTCAAGGGCAAGCACCCCGCTGACCTCTGCCCCGTTCTCGCACAGGGTAAGACTCCCTGCCCCAACTGTGACTTCTCCGGCAACGACTGCGCAACCTCCAAGGCTGCAAACGCCGCTTCCGCTGACAACGACCTCGTTGCTGAGATCGCAAAGCGCGTTCTCGCTCAGATGGGCAAATAAGGAGAATTTGGCATAGCCAAATTTTCATTACCGACCTCATTCGTCACGCTAAAGCGTGCCACTTTCCCCGACCGGGGAAAGCTCGAAGTCACTCCGACCGATGGTTGGATCAAAATTACTCCGACGAAAGGTCGATCATTTATGAACAACAACACACTCGAAACCCTCATCCGTGAAGAGCTCATCCGCGTCCGGGCGGCAAAGGCAGAAGCTGTGGACAACATGGTTCTCTCGCTTGCCAAGCAGGTGGCGGAGGCGGTAGAGGAGGAAGCTGCCCGCGTCGGTGTCAACGCCGTTGTGGCAATTTCCGACCGTGCTGCACGTCCGGTGCTCGTTCATGTGATGGAGGATGCGTACATTGCAAGCTACGATGTCGCGCTGCAGAAGGCGTACACTGTTGTGGCACTCAAAATGTCCACAATGGACTTAAAGCCGCTTGCCCAGCCCGGCG
>SVRM01000077.1 GCA_015064785.1 Oscillospiraceae bacterium | reverse complement strand
ATTCTATTCGCCCATAAACTCGCGAAGCGAATACCACTCGGCGTAAGCCGAATATCACTGCGTAGCAATATCACTCGCCAAAGGCGAATAGAACTGGCGTGATACTCCGTTAAGAGTATCACGCCAACTTGCAACACCTCGGGAATCGCTTTGGGACTGCTTTCAGTCCGTTTATGATATTCAGATGAACTTGGTAATGACACCCTGTCCCCAAAGAATAAGGAGAATGATCGGCATGACATACTTGACATAAGCATACAGCCAACGCGGGAACTTCAGACCGTTGCCGGCATTTGCTTCCTCGAGGAAGTTCTTCCAGCCCCATCCAAACTTTTCGGAGGTGCAGAACAGAACGTAAACGAGAGAGCCGAGGGGGAGGATGTTGTTGGAGATGATGAAGTCCTCAAGGTCGAGCACATTGGTACCGGGACCAAACGGCGTGAAGCCTGCCCACAGGTTGAAGCCGAGTGCACAGGGCAGGGAGAGGACTGCAATCAGAATGAGGTTGATGGCACAGGACTTCTTCCTCGACCAGCCGGCAGCGTCCATACCGAACGCGATGATGTTTTCAAATACGGCAACAACGGTGGAAACAGCCGCGAAGATCATGAATAAGAAGAACAGTGCACCCCACCAGCGTCCGCCGGGCATGACGTTGAAGACGTTGGGCAGCGTCTGGAAGACAAGACCGGGACCGGCACCCGGGTCGATACCAAAAGCAAAGCAGGAGGGAATGATAATCAGGCCTGCGGTAAACGCAACGAATGTGTCAAGCGATGCGATGACGATCGATTCTCCGAGCAGGGAGCGGTCACGGGAGATGTACGTTCCGAAGATCGCCATCGAGCCCATACCGATGGACAGCGTAAAGAACGCCTGACCCATAGCCGCAAAGATGACCTCACCGACACCGGCTTCTACCATCTTGCCGAAATCGGGAACGAGGTAATACTTCAGACCCTCCGCCGCACCGGGCAGGGTGACTGCACGGACAGCCAGAATGGAAATGATGGCAAGCAGGGCAAGCATCAGAACCTTGGTGACCTTTTCGACGCCGTTTTTCAGACCCATGGAGCAAATGAGCATACCGAGGACGACCGAAAGCAGCATAAAGCCGATGACAATGACGGGATCGAGCGTCATATCGACAAACTGCTGGGAAACCTGTGCCGTATCCTGACCAGCAAAGTCATTGCGCAGGAATTTGATGAAGTAATAGAACATCCAGCCGGTGATTGATGTATAGAACATCATCAGCAGGTAGTTGCCTGCACCGCCGACCCAGCTGAACCAATGCCATTTTGTGCCCTTGGGTTCCAGAGCTGCAAACGATCCGACAATGCTCTTGCGGCTCGCACGACCGACTGTGAATTCCATTGTCATGATCGGCAGACCGAAGATGACAAGGAACAAAAGATAAATGAGAATGAATGCTGCACCGCCGTACTGACCGACGATGTAAGGGAAGCGCCATACGTTGCCAAGACCGATGGCACAGCCTGCGGAAATCAGAATGAATCCGAGGCGGGAACCGAACCGTTCTCTTTCCATAAGAATGACCGTGGCTTTCGTTTCAGAAAGCTATCCTTTCAAGAATTTTCTCCCGGAATCCGGGGAATGGGGTTTGATTTTGCAGATTGGGCCGCTGTTTGGGTACAGCGTGGAATGCAGAAACCAAAATCCCATTGCAATTATATTTGAATGCATTTATTATATCATAACAAGCGGCGTTTGTCCACAGTTTTTGAAAATCTTCGCACATATTTTCCGAAAAATGCATACTATAGGAAGGCGACCCGAGATTTTGGAAAGGAGCAGTACATCATGGCAATCAAAATTTATATCGATCAGGGACACAATCCGGAAAACCCGAATGCAGGCGCGGAGGCAAACGGCGTCAAAGAGCAGGACATTTCGTATGCTGTCGGTCAGGCGCTGTTTGCGCTTTTGGAAAACAACCCGGCGTTTGAAGCACGGCTGTCGCGTCCGGATCCGGAGGTGATTCTCGGTACCAGCAACACGACCAGTCTTGCAGCCCGCGTCAATGATGCGAATGCCTGGGGGGCGGATTATTTTATCAGCATTCACACCAATGCTGCGCAGTCTCCGGATGCCGGCGGCAGTGAAGCGTTTGTCTACAGCAGAACCTCCCCCGCGTTTCCGCTGGCGGAGGACATTCTGCAATGGCTGCGGTATGAAACGGGACTGCGGACGCGCGGTGTGTTTGTCCGCCCTGGACTGTATGTCCTGCGGAATACCGCCATGCCCGCCACGCTGATTGAGCTGGGCTTTATCACCAATCCGGAGGAAGCATCGCTGATGTCCGAGGATCCCGGACTGTTCGCACGCGGCATTTACCGCGGAATTCAGCAGTACTTCGGAATGCTTTAGAAAAAATGGAGGCTGCTGCATTTGACAAACCGTTGATCAAATGCAGCAGCCCCGGGAGAATCGGTCTGATTGGGTGATCTGCGGATCATGAAATGGCGTCCGCGCGGTAAAGGAATGTGACGATCTGTGCGCGGGTGCAGACGGCATCAGGGGAGAAGGTACTGTCACCGGTGCCGCGGGTGATGCCGGAGGCGACTGCCCATGCAACGGCATCGGCATACCATGCATCTGCGCGGACATCGGAAAACGAAGCGGGAGCGGCAGAGGTCGGGCATCCTGCGGCACGCCACAGCATGGTGACAATCTGCGCACGGGAACAAGGCAGGTCCGGGGAGAACATCCCCTCTGCCGTTCCTGCCGTGATCCCCATAGCCGCCGCCCAGACAACAGCCTTATAATAATAGGAAGTGATCGGGACATCCGCAAACGCGGCTGTGCTGTCCGAAACGGCAGAATGTGCGGCGCGCCATAGCATGGTAACCACCTGCGCACGGGTGCATTCCATGTCCGGTGAGAAGGTATTGGAGGCGGTTCCCTGTGTGATGCCGGAGGCTGCTGCCCATACAACGGCATCGGCGTAATAGCTGTCCTGTACAACATCCGCAAATACGGGCTTCGGCGTGGCGGGCTGGGAACCCGACGGCGGTTCGGACGGAACCCCTGATGATGGTGCGGATGGGACATTTGGTGTATTGGTGGATGCGGTTGGATCGAAGGTTTTTACGGAACTGGCGGAGGTTCCGTCGGGGAATACGGCAAGTGCTTCGATTTTCGTTACAGTAACGCCGTTTTTGGTGTTTTCCGTGCGGATCAGTGTGACCTCGGTGCGCAGAACGAAGCCGCAGCCGTTTGTACAGGTTTTGCTTGCATATGCGGTCATGCTGTCAGGACTCCAGAAGAACGCGGCAGAGGCATACCGATGACCGGTTGCAGGAAGCGCGGTACTTTCCTCCAATATTGTCTCGCAGACAGCGCAGACCGTTGCAGCGGACTGTCCCGGTTCGGTGCAGGTCGGCGGAACCTCTGGCTGTGTGACGGGTGTATGGCCGAGCGGCGGCAGTTCGGTCTGCTTTTTCAGAACGGTATTGCAGACAGCGCAGATGCTGCCGTCGGATTGTCCGCCGGCAAGACAGGTGGGAGCGGTTCCGGTGAGAATCACCTCGGTGTGACCGGTGGCCTTTAGTTCGGTTTGTTCATAAATGACCGTGCCGCAGTCGGTGCAGATGATACCGTCTGAGATTCCGTCTTCTGTACAGGTTGGCGCTTTGCCTTCCAGACGGGAGGACACATGGCCTTTTGCCGGGAGCGGGGATTCCTGTCGGTCGGTATAGGTGATGCTGTCTATCGTGATCGACGCGGTCCTGTACAGAATTCCCGGCTGGGTGCAGTCATTGTATTTGTGTTCTTCCTTGATGTCACATGCTTTCAAAAAGGTGTCTCCGTCAGAGATGCAGGTATAGTAAGCATGGCATAGTGTGCCTTCCCAACGGAATTCGGGAATTGTGTATTTGTGGTCGATGCGCGGTAGGACGACGGTTTTGGTTTCGCTGAGTTGCCGGTCAAGAATCTCTGCGCTGGCGGTGTAACGGATCCAGCCGTCACTGTCCGTGGTGGCGGGTTCTTTCTGTACTGTCACCGTGCATGAAACGGAGATCGTTTTTGACGGATGACCTGTCGGGCAGTCGGTGCAGACTGCATATGCTTCAGCCGTCTGATAGTCCTCGCTCCAGCGGATGGCGGGCGCACTGTAGTTATGTCCTGCATTCGTTCCCGGCACGGTTTTGGTGGAGGAAAATGTCTGATTACCGACTGTAACCGTCGCCGTATAAACAGTACCGCCCATACCGTTGCCGTCGGGCGGCAAGGGTTCTGATGTGATTGTGCAGTCATAGATTTCGGTTGTATCGCAGTCTGTACAGATGAAACATGCCTCGCAGGAGGCTGCGATCTTACTCCAGGAAAAGGTTACGTTACCCCATACATGTTCGTGATCGGTGACGGCAGCGGCTGTGATACAGAAAATACATATGGACAGGATTACGGTAAATACCGTGCGGAACAGGGATTTCATCAGTTTGTCATGTCCTTTCGTCGGTGATTCAACAGTATTATACAACAGAACGAAAAATCTGTCAAGGACATCATTCTTTATTGTGATTTTTTTGCGCTGATTGTATAATATATTAAATTTTTTTGTATTAATCAGAAACTTTTTGTGCTATGCCAGTTGACAATCGGAAGTAAATGTGGTATAATCAATAGGCTTATATATTCGTGTATTCTTTTGTGCATAGATGCGGGTTCTGGCAGAATTGCAGAAAAGTGCTCGAATGATAAGACAAAATATTTTTTCACAATGTGGAGGAAAATCACAATGAGCAGAAATCTCAGATCCATTCTTGCTATGGTTCTGTGCTTCATGCTTGTCGCAACGATGATCGTTGGCTGCTCCGGCGGTGACACTGTGGTTGACGCAAACCTCAAAGAGGCAGAGTACAACACAACCACATCCGTCATGCCCAGCAACTGGAACGAATTCACTTATGCTGACAACAATGACACGCAGATCATGAGTTACATTGGTTCCGCGTTCTTCGAATATGACTACAAGTTCGAGAATGATGAGAAGTTCAACAAAGACGGTACCATCAATAAGGACGCACTGGTTCCCGGTGCATACACCACCAACTATTCCGCAGCTACCAAGCTCGAAGATGTCACTGCTTCTGTTGACGCAAAGTGGGGCTACACGGATGCGCAGAAGGCAGAAGGCGGCTATGCTTGGAAGATCACCCTTCGTGATGACCTGAAGTGGGATGACGGTACTGAAATCAAGGCGGCTGACTTTGTTTACTCCATGCAGCAGCTGCTTGACCCGGCATTCATGAACTTCCGTGCAAACACCTATTATGATACTCTGATGATCAAGAACTCTAAGGTATACTTCTTCCAAAACCAGGAAGGTACTTATGAGACCATCGGCGGTCTTGGCTACGCATCTGTCCAGGAAGCAATCGACGCAGGCAATGAGCTCTACGTCAACATCTGGAATATGTGGGGCGCTGCAGGCTACAAGGATGAAGCCGGCAACGAAGCTCCCGAATGGGTTTCCATCAACGACGAAACCGTTTACAACAACGAAGCAGGCGACGACCCCTGTTCCGGTAAGATGATGTATGATGGCTACGGCGCATACCTCGAACCCGGCACCGGCTATGACGCAGCAATCTACGTTGTAAACGAAAACCGTGATGTTGCATGGGATTCTGTCGGTATCTATTCCATCGACGATGAGAACGCAGTCGTTCTCTGCCTCGACAAGGCTTACTCCTTCCTGAAGGAAGACGGCAGCCTCTCTGTCTGGGCTCCTTACTACTTCTCCAGCCTCCCTGTTGTTCACAGAGAAAAGTATGAAGCATCCAAGATCGCTCCCGCTGACGGCGCAACCCTCTGGACCTCCAACTACAACTCTTCTCTCGAGACCACCGCAAGCTGGGGTCCCTACAAGCTCGCTGAATTTGAAGCAGGCTCTCACTACAAGCTCGTCAAGAACGAGAACTGGTATGGCTGGAACATGAACGAATATGCTAACCAGTACAACATCAGCGCCATCAACTGCCGTAAGGTTGAAGAGTTCGCTACCAAGTGGATGGGCTTCCTCAACGGTTCTTACGACGACGCATCTCTCCAGACTGAAAACGTCGGTGAATACCTCGACTCCAAGTACGTCTACTTCACCTCTACCTCTACCGGTACCTTCGGTATGCAGCTGTACTCCAACCTGCCTGTCCTGAAGGAAAGCGAAAACAACAACGGTATCCTCGCAATCCAGGAATTCAGACATGCTCTGAACCTCGGTCTGAACAGATCCGATATCGTTGAAAAGATCTGGCCCGGTTCTGCAGTTCCGTGCTTCGGTCTTCTGAACGTCGCATACTACTACGACATCGAAAACTCCCCTGAACTGGCCGACGGCGGTCAGTACCGTAACGCTACCCTTGCAAAAGAGGGTATCCTCCGTGCATACGGCTTTGAGCAGGACGGCGACAAGTGGTCCTCCGGCGAACTCACCGGTCTCTCCACCGATGACGCTTACGACTCTCTCACCGGTTACAACCCGACCCTCGCAAAGGAAAAGATGCAGGCTGCCATCGACATCCTCCTCGCTAATCCCGATGAGTATGGCTACGATGCATCCAAGAACATCACTCTCGTTTACGGTTCCTCTTCCGATACCGATAAGCAGAGATTCAGAGCAAACTACCTCCAGGAAGTCATCGACGGTCTGACTGCCGGTACCGCTCTTGAAGACAAGATCGACGTTGTCTTTGACGCATCCGCAGGTGCACAGTGGGCAGAAGCATTCCGTTCCGGCGACACCCAGATCGGTTTCGGTTACGGTTTCTCCGGTAATGCATTCAACCCGTTTGATATCGTTGGCGCATTCGTCAACCCGGATGATGATCTCAACTACCATATGTACTGGGATACTTCTTCCATCGATATGACCCTCACCATGCCGGCAGGCAGCTACGAAGGTGCAGGCGAAACCATCACCATGAGTGTCCAGAACTGGTACTACTGCCTCAACGGTCTGGCTGGCACCGAAAATCAGCCGAAGACCTACAACTGGGGCGAAGGCTTTGCTCCTGTTGAAGCAAGACTGACAATTCTCTCCGCACTCGAAGAGCTCACCATCAAGGAAAGCCGTTCTGTCATGCTGATTGCAGATGGCGGCGGATCCTTCCTCGGCGCTAAGTTCTCTTACTTCTCTGAAGACGAACACACCTTTATGGGCTTCGGCGGTATGAGATACATGGAAGTCAACTACACAGACGAAGAATGGGCTGCTTACGTTGCTGAAAACAACAACGACCTCTCCGCAGAATACAAGAAGTCCGAATAATTTCCGATAAACGATTTATTCAGATGATTTGAACCAATGCGAACAGCGGTGGGCCTATGTGCTCACCGCTTGTTTGGCATTTTTAAGACTTTTGTTGAAAAACTGGCTGATTCCGGTATATTCACTGTGCCGGAGACGATGATTACGAACGATTCGAGCGGTACGCTCCGCCGTAAACAAAGGCGAAAACAGAGAACTCTCATTTGATACATATGACGTTTTCCTGTCGGTCTACGTCATACAAGTGCGCAGATTTTGTGCGCAGAACAGCTGAGCCCGCAGAGGCTGTACGCGTTTGGGGCTCGTACACGATGAACTTGGAAAACAACAAAACAGAGGAGAAATACCTATGTATATGTTCAAATATGTGACGAAGCGTCTGGGATTGATGCTATTCACATTCGTGATCATTTTCACGATGTGTTTTGTGCTGATCAAGCTTCTGCCGATCCCAACAAATGCGCTTCCGGGGCAGGACCCTGAAATCGTTATGAAAACGCTGGAAGGACGCGGCTGGATCACAAACATCAAAGAAGGTGAAAACGGTGTCTGGACGTATGACAGAGTGCCGATCATGCTCCAGTTCGGAACCTACCTCAAGAGAATCATAACACAGGGCGACTTCGGTATTGTCACCACCTACGGCGAATATCTGAACATGAATATCTGGAAGGTATTTGTCAGCCATCTCCCGCCCACAATTCTGATCAACATTTATTCTACCCTGATTGGCGTGCCGATCGGTCTCGCTCTGGGTATTCTTGCTGCGCTCAAGAAGAATAAATGGCAGGACCAGCTGATTAATATTTTCATTATTCTGTTGATATCGGTTCCCTCCATCGTATTGGCTCTGATGATCCAGTATGTATTCTGCTTTAAGCTTGGCTGGTTCCCCCTGACAATGTCAACAAGCAACGAATACTTTACCTGGGAAGTATTCCGTTCCATGATCCCGGCAGTCTTTGCGCTGTGCCTGGGTTCCATTGCCGGTTACGCGCGTTATACCCGCGCTGAGCTCTCCGAGGTTCTGACCGGTGAATTCATGCTTCTGGCGAGAACCAAGGGTCTGACAAAGAGACAGGCGATCTATCGTCATGCGATGCGTAACTCCATGGTCGTCATTTTCCCCTCGATTCTCAGTGAATTTATCTCGGTTCTTTCCGGTTCTCTGATTATCGAGAAGATGTTTGGTATCAACGGCGTCGGCGGTCTTTACCTCAACTCCATTACCTTCCAGGACTATGACTTCTTTATGCTGCTTTCCGGCTTCTATACGCTGGTAAGCCTGACCGCAGGTATCGTTATCGATATCAGCTACGGCTTCATCGACCCGAGAATCAGAATGGGGGCTAAATAAGTATGGATTATAATATCAATAATATCCCCGCGGAAAAATTTCAGTTTGCGAAGAAAAATGATATCTATCACGACAGCAAGCTGGAAACCAAACCCGTAGGTTATTTCCAGGGTGCCTTCCGCCGCTTCTGCAAGAACAAGGGCGCGGTTGTCGGCGGTATCGTCATTGCGGTTCTCGTTCTTTTTGCAATCATTGCACCCTTTTTCACACCGTTCCAGCCGGCATATTATGACATGGTGTATGCTTATGTCACGCCCAAGAACAATTTGTTTGCCAACAGCAATATCGATTTCTGGGATGGCTGCCGCGTGAAGGAAACCAACAAAGTCGGCTACCTCAAGGATCTGGCGCTTGCACTGGAAACCGGAAGAGAAGTTATCAAGAACGGCGAATATGAAAAGACAGATGACGGTTCCGGCTATAAGTACCGCTATGATACCTATTACGGTGTTGGCTTCGGTAAGTACAAGATCATTTCCCCGGAAGAATTCAACGATATCCAGAGATATCAGAACGAAACGGGCAGACAGGTCCTCTATCCTGTTGTCAAGCTGGCGGACAGACCGACGCTTGAAAAGAACAAGTATGACGCAAATATCTACTATAAAGTAGAGAATCCCAATGTCGCAACTCTCCGCCCCAAACTCGACAGCCAGGGCAACATCATTCCGAACTACTGGAAGTATGAGGCAAGTGAATTCAACAATCTGATGGCAGAGTACAACTCTCTCCGTATCGAAGGCGAAGACGGCATCGAGCAGGATGGAAAGCAGTACTTTTATGTATACGGCCGTCGTGTTGACGGTGGTATTGAGGTCAGATGCGAATACTACGAATACTATATTTATCAGCATAACGAAGTCAAGAAGGACGGCATTGAAGAGCCGCTGTTCCTCTTCGGTACGACGCAGACCGGTAAGGACATCTTTGCGTGCCTGGCATACGGTGCAAGATTCTCGTTTATTTTTGCAACGATCGTTGCAATTACCAACTTTATCGTCGGTGTCATCTGGGGTTCCATCTCCGGCTACTTTGGCGGTAAGATTGACCTCTTTATGGAACGGTTTTCCGAAATTCTCGGTTCCGTTCCGTCGATGATCGTCATTACACTTCTGAAATACCATATGGGTTCGTCCAGCCAGGCGCTTGTTTTGTTCATTTCGTTCTTTGTTACAGGATGGATCGGTATGGCGGGCAGAACACGTATGCAGTTCTACCGTTTCAAAAACCAGGAATACGTTCTGGCAGCAAGAACGCTGGGCGCAAGCGATGCGAGAATTATGTTCAAGCATATCTTCCCCAACGGTCTCGGTACGATCGTCACGAGCTTTGCTCTGGTCATTCCGTCGATGATCTATTCGGAGACAAGCCTTTCTTATCTCGGTATCATCAACCTGGAAGCCGGCAACACGACCTCTGTCGGTACACTGATTGCCGCAGGTCAGCAGTCCATCATGGCAAACGCAGCATATGTGGCGTTCTTCCCGTGTATGTTCCTGGTTCTCCTGATGCTCAGCTTCAACCTGTTCGGTAACGGACTGCGCGATGCGTTTAATCCGTCGCTCAGAGGAACGGAGGATTAAGCATGAATAAAGAAATTAAATTATCGGTCAATGACCTGAAAGTTTCCTTCCGTACAGATGCCGGTAAGGTGCAGGCTGTACGAAACATTTCCTTTGATCTTTATAAGGGCGAAACGCTTGCCATTGTTGGTGAATCCGGCTCCGGTAAGTCCGTTACGTCCAAGGCAATCATGGGTATTTCTGCTGTCAACGCCATCTACGAAGGCGGCGAAATCCTCTATGACGGTCAGGACCTTGTGCGCATTCCCGAGGAGGAAATGCATAAGCTGCGCGGTGACAAGATCGCAATGATCTTCCAGGATCCGCTGTCCGCGCTGAACCCCATCATGCGCATCGGTAAGCAGATTACCGAGGCAATGCTTCTGAAAAACAAGGCAAACCGCAAGGAAGGTCGTGTGACCTTCAATAAAACGCTGGCAGAACTGTCTGAAATGATGAAACAGGCACTTGCAGAAACGCCCGGTGCAAATGTTTCCTCATCCGATGTTGAACGGTATATCAAAACCTTTGATGAATTCAACATTCATGCAATCAAACTCGAAAACAGCTATAACGCATCCCGCACCGCCGCTGAAGAAATGATTGCGGTGATCGAGGATCTGCTGTTCCTCACAGAGAAAAAGCAGAAGGTTGACGTGGTAGCCACGCTCAGTCTTATCGGCCGCAGACTCAAGGAAATTGAAGACAAATTCTTCGTTGCCAAGTATGCAGAAGCGCTGAAAGCACATATCGCGGCGTTTGACGGTGTCCTGCGCGCAGAACGCCGGAAGCTATCTGTGATTGATTTCGCAAAGAAGTTCGCAGGTTCCGGTGCGTCCAAGAACGAAGCATCGCCTGAAACCGTGAAAGTGCTTGAAGAAATTAAGAAAACGGCTGAGGAAATGCTGAACCAGCCGCAGTACAACTTCTTCAGAATCGGTTATTACGTCTACAAGCATCCTGAAACCGACCTGAGCCAGATGCCCGCAGACGAAGCAAATGAGATCGCAGGCAAGTTCCTGAATGAAGATTTCATGGATTCCTTTATCGGACTTGCAAAAATCGCGGTACAGTATTCGTTTGACAAGACGATTGAGAACAAGAAAGCTGCGATTGCTGCACTTGAAAACGCGATCAGCTTCTTCCGATCTGGAACATTTAACCAGCAGGAAGCAGAAGCGACCTGCAAGAACGTAAACAAGAGCGTTCTTGCGGCGATTGATCCGCTTGCCGTTGTCAAGGATAACGTGGCGTATACCTTCGGCGGCGCACTGGAAAGAGAAGTGGAGAAGTACTTCTTCTATGTGAAAAATAACCCCAAGGAAGAAGCACGCTTTGCACGTCAGACTGCGCAGAGAGAGGCGCTGCTTGCGAAGGGCAAGAAAGTGGACTGGAAAATCGTTCCCAAGTCGGTGATTGATCTGCATGTGCAGATCGAAACGATTGTCTCTGTTCTCAACCGTGTCATGAATAAGTTTAAGGCTGATATTGAGAATGCAGACAGCTTTGATGCAGATAAGCGCTGTGTCGAGATTATCGACTACCTCAAGGAAAAGGCATCGCAGATCGTCTATACACTGACCAAACGCATCGCAAAGGAAAAGGCGATCAAACTCATGGAAGAGGTCGGTATTCCTGAGGCGAGAATGCGTTTCAGACAGTATCCGTTTGAATTCTCCGGCGGTATGCGTCAGCGTATTGTCATTGCAATCGCGCTTTCTGCAAATCCCGATATTCTCATTTGTGACGAGCCGACGACGGCACTTGACGTTACCATTCAGGCGCAGATCCTCGAGCTGATCAACCGTCTCAAGCGTGAACACAATCTTTCGATTATCTTTATCACGCACGACCTTGGTGTTGTTGCAAACATGGCGGACAGAATTGCCGTTATGTATGCGGGCAAGATCGTAGAGTACGGTACGGCGGAAGAGGTATTCTATAATCCGCAGCATCCCTATACCTGGGCACTGCTTTCCTCGATGCCTGACCTTGACACCAACGAAAAGTTGGATGCCATCCCCGGTACACCCCCGAACATGATTTATCCGCCTGTTGGAGATGCGTTTGCTGAACGAAACAAGTACGCAATGGAGATCGACTTTGAGATGCAGCCTCCCATGTATGAGGTTTCTCCCACACATTATGCTGCAACATGGCTGCTCCATCCCAACGCACCCAAGGTGGAAATCCCCAAGATTATCACCGAACGTATCCGGCGAATGAAAGAAAGAGGAGGAAACCATGGAGAATAATCATCAAGAAGTATTGTTGAAAGTGGACCACCTTTGTCAGTATTTCCGCCTGGGTCACAAGGATATGAAGGCTGTCGACGATGTCAGCTTTGAAATCCGGAAGGGTGAAACGTTCGGTCTGGTCGGAGAATCCGGCTGCGGAAAAACCACAACGGGGCGTTCTATCATTAAACTGTATAACATTACCTCAGGTAACGTATACTTTAAGGGTCAGAGAATCGGTGCCGGAACACGCTCCTACAAGGATGCGATGGACAAGGCACGTGACGATGCCGCAAAGAAAATCAAGCAGCTCCGCGCCGAAAAGAACGCAGATGCTGCAAGAAAAGCGGAAATCCAGGAAGAGATTCGCAAAATCAACGAAAATCTTGCTGCTGTTATTGCCAAGAACCGCGCGCTCATCAAGGATGCCAAGACTGACAGCAGGGAAGTGGACCGGCAGTACGCCGCATCAGCCCTCAAAGCGCTGGAGGCAGAGTATGCAGAGAAGTTCAACGCTGCAAAGGACAATCCCGAGCAGCTTGCAGCTCTCAAAAAGGAATACAGCAATCGCTGCCGTGTTGCGAAGAAGAGCAAGCTGATCACGCAGATTCAGATGATCTTCCAGGACCCGATTGCTTCTCTTGACCCCCGTATGACGGTTCGTGATATCATCGCCGAAGGTCTTGTCATCAACGGCATCACCGATCAGGATTATATCAACGAAAAGGTCTATGAGATTTTGGAGACGGTTGGTCTTGTGCGCGAACATGCAGACCGTTATCCGCACGAATTCTCCGGCGGTCAGCGTCAGCGTATCGGTATCGCAAGAGCAGTCATTATGCAGCCCGAGATGATTATCGCCGATGAACCGATCTCCGCTCTGGACGTATCGATTCAGGCGCAGGTTATTAACCTGCTCAACGATCTCCGTGAGCGTCTGGGACTTACCATTATGTTTATCGCGCACGACCTGTCGGTTGTAAAATACTTCTCCGACCGTATCGGCGTTATGTACTTCGGAAAAATGGTTGAGCTTGCCGATTCTGACGAGCTTTTCAAGAATCCTCTGCATCCTTATACGAGATCGCTTCTTTCGGCAATTCCGCTGCCTGACCCCATTTATGAGAAGCAGCGCACAAGAATTCATTATAATCCCATTGCAGAACACGACTATTCAGTGGATACACCCTCGTTCCGCGAGATCACACCCGGACATTTCGTACACTGCAATGATGCGGAAGAGGAAAAATACAAGCAGATGGTCAAGTAAACAGGATGGACGGTGAGATCAGTGAAACAGGAAACCAAAGAAACGTTAATCAAATATGCGATTTGTTTTGGGATTGAAGCACTGATTGCGTTCCTTGTGATTTGGTCAAAGGGGTTTTTCGCGCACAGCACTGCGGTCAATATCCAGATTCTGTCGGATGCGTTCTTTGTCCCGGGCGTATTGATGACACTGTTTGCGGGTTTGCTGTATGTCAGCGGAGAAGGCGCACTCATTGGTATCGGATTCGTTCTCAGAAACGTTGTGCTTACGTTTATCCCGATGGGCAGAGTAAAGCATGAGCGGTATATTGATTATCGCACACGCAAGCTCAGTGAGGCGAAGAAACAGAATGACAACTGTATTCTTTTTACCGGTCTGTTTTTCCTTGCAATCGGAATCATCTTTACGGTGATTTGGTATGTGAATTTTTATCAGATATAAAGGGTTGATGGATAACAGCTCTGAAAAAGAAACCGTTCTTTCCCGAAACCAGGGATTGAACGGTTTTTTCTGTTATCAGAAAAATAACAGAGAAGCTTAGTTGCCCTCTGACTGAGATTTCGTACATGTGAAATGAAATTCATAATAGAGAAAAGGAACTGTTGTGAGCACGTATGATACAGTGCTTCCAGCAGTTCCTTTGGATTATTTTGTTGTAATGGCGATTCTGCTGCGGGGGCAGAAGAATCCTTAAACAGAATATTTGCTCGCGAAGGTATTAAACTTGTTCTTGAATTCCTCGTCGCCGTACTTGAGATCGTTGAGGTACTTGTGCGTGTCGAAGGAGGAGAGCTTTGCTTCGATGATAGCAACAGCGATATTGGAGCAATGATCAGAGATACGCTCGAAGTTGTTGAGGATATCATTTAAGACAAAGCCTGCTTCGATGGTACACTGACCGTGCTGGAGACGTGTGATGTGACCCTTGCGGATGTTTGCAATCAGACGGTCGACAACCTGTTCCAGCGGCTCTACATCGCCTGCAAGCACAGGATCGTTGTTGAGGTATGCGTTGAAGGTGATCTCCATGATCTCATCGATGGCGTTGGAGAGATTCTTCAGTTCAGCAGTGGCATCGGGCGTGAAGGACATCTTCTTTTCGGCGATTTCAAGCGCCGCCTTGGACAGGCTCAGCGCATGGTCACCGAGACGCTCGAGGTCGTTGATGACGTGCAGCATCTTGGAAACGATCTGTGCGTCATGATCGGACAGCTCCATACCGGAGAGCTTGACAAGATACGTACCGAGCGTATCCTCAAACTGGTCGGTTTCATCCTCTGTATTCTTGATAACAGCGGCATCGACGGAAATATCGGCGGTGTTGTCGTCTTCAATGGTGTTGAGTACGGAAAGCGCCATATCAACCGATGCGTGTGCAAGCTCTGCCATACGATTCGCTGCATTGTCACATGCAATCAGCGCGGTGGGCGGAGAGATGAGCAGACGCTCGTCGAGATACAGAACTTCGGCGGTAGATTCGACGTGCTTTTCCTTTTCGGGAACGAGCTTTTCCGTAATACGAAGCAGCATTTTCTTTGCCGGCATCAGCATTGCAGTATTGATGACGTTGAAAATGGTATGAATAACAGCGATGCTGAAAACGGTCGCACCTTCAGAGAGGATTGCGGGTTTAATAAATGTGCTGACGAGAATGAATACCGTAATAAGAACAACCGCACCGAGGACTTTGATGACCAGATGCACAATGGAAACACGCTTTGCATTGGTGTTTGCGCCGATGGCGGAAAGGATCGCCGTGATACAGGTGCCGATGTTCTGTCCCATGATGATCGGAATTGCTGTACTGATCGGAATGAAGCTGGACAGTGCCAGTGCCTGGAGAATACCGACGGAGGCGGAGGAGGACTGTACAACTGCAGTAACGACTGCACCGAAGAGGAGACCGAGGATGGGATTGTCAAATTTTACGAGAATGTTTTTGAATGCTTCGGATTCCGACAGCGGCTCAACAGCACCGGCCATCATATCCATACCGAAAATCAGAACGGAAAAGCCGATGAAGATGGTACCGACGGTGTGCTTGCGTTCGCTCTTGGACATCATTTTCATGACGATGCCGATGAATGCGAGAACCGGGGAGAAGTAGACAGGCTTCATCATTTTGATGAAGAACATATCGCTTTCGATGCCGGCAAGGCTGAAAATCCATGATGTGATGGTGGTACCGATGTTGGCACCGAAGATGACCTCAACGGTCTGTGCCAGCTGCATGATGCCGGAGTTGACAAGACCGACCAGCATGACCG
>SVRM01000076.1 GCA_015064785.1 Oscillospiraceae bacterium | reverse complement strand
CTGGCGTCTGGCTTGATTTGATATGAGTATTGCTTACTCGTTAAGATATATCCAAACACGGGAATCAATGATTTTCGTTGTTTCCTCAAGCGTTCGCGCGTTGTTCTGCCAGTAGGAAATCTCCTCTGTGATGATATCCTTCAGTGTCAGATCAAGACCGGATTTCATATGGCAGTTGTTGAGAAAATCAAGAAAAGCCTCAGCGTAATCATCGGTCAGCTCGACCACAGTATAGTCCTTATCATCACCCCTGACCTCGCCGTAATCCTCATAATAAACAGAAGCGGATGCCTGTGCTGTGAGATAGATCACTTTTTTCGACATGGCGCCAAGCAGTCCTCCGGCACTTGTTGTCGGTGCAGCATTGGGATCACCGATTTTCCGGTATTGCTGTGTTTCATAATAGAAATACCGGTTTTCCCGTATCAGACGGCGCATACCGGACTCTGTAACGGGAAGATACGGATGCAGGGAATCCGACTGTTCCTCATCCGACAGCAGAAGCGAAAGAAAGGCAATGCATCCGTCCGCAAGATCGGTATCGGAAAAGACAGAAAACTGATGATTTGCCATATTCAGATACGCGCCGCCGCCCTCCCGTGACGGATAGCCGCACCATGTGAAATCCGCATCCCCATACAAAAGCATCGGTGCAAGGATGTGATTGAGATGCTCCACCGGAACAGTCAGAAATGCCATACCGCCATCGGCAAGACGTGCGGGCAATGTGGCGTTGGTATAACCGACTGCACCGTAGATATCACCGGCAATCCGTCCTGCTTCCTCATATATCTGACTTTCCAGATCATGACAGTACGTCACCATGTTCCGAAACTGTTCTGTGTTGTAATAAGAAGTCATAGCGTCAAAATCGCAGAAATCCATGATGCCGTTGTCCCAAATCTGCATGGCAGCCATTGGCTCGGAGGTCAGTACCGCAGGCAGTTCCGTGCGGTCGATCACATCAAAAAAGGTATCCCATGTCAGAAACGTATCTGTAATATTGTCCGCACACACAAACGTCTGCATCCACAGATCGGTCGGCACGGAATACAGCGCATCTCCGTAGGATGCCGCCTCGCTGACACATCCAAGCAGCTGATCTCCGAAATACGGCATCAGATCAATAAAGGTATTCTTATCGTAATACTTATCCAGTGGCCGCCATGGAGAATCGCCCCAGACCAGAATATCCGGATGCGACTGATACAGAATCTTTTCCTGCAGCTCGGCGTTGAGTTCTTCATGGTCTCGGTTTCTGACATCCACATATTGGATTTTCACACGCCACGATGGGTTTTCCGCGTTGAATCGGTTGACAGCCTCGGTCAGCCATTCGGATTTGCTGTAGCTGAGGACTTCGATATAAGGGCGCGGGTCGGTATCGGGAACATATTCCGTCTGCACCTGATAAAACCGCGGATGACGGATTCCGTCAATGGTTTCATATGTCAGAACGAAAAATTCATTTTCATCGACAATCCAGAGACGGTTGTTCTCACTGCCGTCCAAAGAGAACGAACAAACATCATAGTCCAAAACCATAACCGGACTGGCGTTGCCTCTGTACTGATAAACACCGTTCCGATCCAGAAAATAAACCTCCCCGTCAGCGCCGACAATAAAGGTATAAAACATCAGCTCACCGGGAAGCCGGACAGAATACCTCTGCAGCGTTCCGCGGCTCATATCCAGCTTTGCCGGAGCAGAACTGTTGCTTCCAAGCCATGTGCTGCTGCCGAGATATACCGCACTGGAAAGCCCGAAATTCGGTTCAATCATGATTTCATCCCGATACATGCGTACCTGTTCCAGCAGATTCTGTGCGGCATCATAGAAAAAGTAATAATACTCATTTCCGTATTCTGTCAGAATGTACAGGTTGGAATCCGCATCCTCCGAAACATGATACCGATTGTTACTTGTATGTGAATGCGGCATTATGATGGATGCAAGGACAGTACCGTCGGCATCGGTGACACACATATACGGTTCATGCTCGATATGTATCATCAGCACAAAACGGTCTCCCGATGCGGCATACCCGAATATCGGCATATCGGAACCGGTTCCCGGAATACGGATCGGTTCCGCAATACCGTCGGAGGTGATTGGAAGCAGCATCAGCTCTTGTGTCTCTGTTTCTGCCGAAATATAACTGAGATAAAGTGTACCATCCTTGATATAGTGCTGTCTGTGCTGGATGGTATTCAGAAGTTTTTCCGGCAACTGTTCTGTCAGGTCGGTCAGATTATATTTCAATATGTAGGGAGTGAGGGACACTTCATCTGTGTCCCCCGTTGTTGTCGCGTTGTTTTCGGTGTCGCTGTTATGTGTGACCATCGCTGGTGTTGTTTGATGCGTCATGATTGGCTGACTGCTTTGAGGAAGCTTAGATGTATTGTTGTATGAGATCAGAACAGATAGTAAAACAATCAGTATCAACAGACAGCAAATCAGACGTTTTGTCATAATAAGAAATTTACCTTTCTTGATTCGTTAGTAATGACGTAGATGCTGGGTATTTCTCAAATACGCTTTATACATACACAAATACCCCATTCCCTTATTCAGCCATCAGCGCAGCAATCAGATCGATACAGGTTTGAAGCCGCTGCAAAATGGTATCTGCTTTTACATATTCATCTATCGTGTGGGAAAACTCACCTTCGGCACCCATCCCGTCGATCACCGGGATGCCCGTGCAGGCAGCAAAGGAACCATCACTACCACCGCCGTGGGTACGGGGCTCCATGATCAGGCCGTTTTGCACGGCGCATGCCCGGGCTTTTTCGTAAAGCTTTCGGGAACACTCGGTTTGCTGCATGGGTGGGCGCCGGGAAAGGACTTTGACGGTTGCGCTGACATGAGGATCACCGGTGTCGGCGGCAAAACGATGGACCGCTTCCAGCAGGGACTCCGCCATTTCCGGTTCGTAGAAGCGGATCTCGGCAATGAGTCTGGCTTCTGCGGCTACCACATTGGTCTTGCCGGTACCGCCAGAAATGCCGCCCACATTGATGGAAATACTCCTCTCGTCGTCCCGGAGAGTGTACAGGTTGCAAATGATCCGGCTCAGTGCCTGAATGGCGCTGTGTCCCAAGTGGTAATTGACACCGGAATGAGCCGCCACACCGGCGATGGTAATGGAAAAGGCAATCAATCCCTTTCTGGCGACGGTGCAGTAGCCGGGTTTGGAGGGTTCCATGCACAGGCAGGCTTCGCTCTGTCGGGCCAGTTCCAGAATTCGGGAGCTGCTTTGGAGAGATCCGATTTCCTCATCACAGTTGAGTAACGCCACAACAGACCAGTCCGACGGTATGTCGTTTGCGAAGTGGCGCAGGATTTCCAGAATCATCAAAACGCCGCTCTTCATATCCAGCACACCGGGCCCCCGAAGGATATCTCCCTGCCGGGTATAGGGGTGCTTTTCCACGGTTCCTTTCGGAAAAACCGTATCCATATGACCCAGCAGAAGAATCTGTCGGGAGCCGGTTCCGATCCGGCATTCCAGCAGGTTGCCGCCGGGTCTTTCGTGGGTGGTCACACATGCACCTGCAGCCAGAAATTCTTTCCGAAGCTGGATACCTTGGGCATCCAGAGCGGCCTTGTCCCCACTTGGAGTATCCAGATTCACATAGTGTTCCAGTCTGGAAAGGAATGTTTCCAGATCGCCTATATAACGTCCATGACACATTGCTTTGCACACTCCCAAACTTGTTCCCGGGACTGGGGCAGATACCGGGATGCAATATCTTCGTAACTGCTTTCTGCGCTTAAAGGCGCACCGCTGGGCAGATATCCGTCATAGCCGAAGGTATAGCACACCAGATGCACATCCTGTTCGGCAATTTGAGATAAGGTGTATTCCAAATCGGATCCGTCGGCATAATCCACTTCAAAGGGGACACCCACCAGAATGGTTCCGCCGAAATTGACCGCACCGATGCGGATCATCCGGTTTTTCTCCGCTCCCACGTCGCTGCGCTCCAGCACCGCAATCCGGGAATCATATTCCCGAAGGGCCTGAGGGTCGGTACATGCAGCTGCTTTTTGCCGCAGCGCGGTCAGAATCGCATCTTTCTTTTCACCGCGGAGACTGGCTGTCCGGGAAAGATAGATCACGCTTTCAGCGGTTTTGATTTCCTTGCCAAAATCGCAGACACTCCGGGGTTTTGCAGTCTGTACCGCGTCGGTCAGGATGCGACCCAGCCGCTTCAGCTCCTCCGTGTTGGAGGCTTGGCGGGTAAACCGGGTGGAAAGGTCCGCGCAGGGACCGTTGATCACCAGACAGCTGCGCCCTGGGGACAGACCATCCCGGAGCTGACCGGGCAGATCCCTGGAATAAAGCAGATTCTTCTCGTCCAGTACTGTGGGATGACAGGAAATCCGGGCCAGAACATGTTCGCCCAGAAAGACAAGCGGAAGGGGCATTGAAAAATGACTGCCCTCCCGACCCCGGTTGCGCAGGGATGCGATACCGGTGACCTGAGCCAGTGCGGTGGATACCGCCACCGGCTGCAGGTTGTGGAGCGCCTGAACCGCTGCAGATACCGCTTGTTCGGTTAAATAGTCCACATACATGACATCATAGCTTTGGTATCCGGAAAAATGTCCGGTGGGAGCGCTGTGGGTATGGGTGGCAAGCACCCAAATCCGCTCCATCGGTATTTCCAGTTGGGAAGCAACAGCCTCCCGAACATGGCTGCACAGATTGCTGTCCGTGCCCAGCAGGTCAAAAACGCACATCACGAAAGGGAATCCAAGCTGACCTTCCAGAGTCAGCACACAGACTTCCAGCTCATCCAACGTGCCCACAGATGGGTCTTTCCGACGGTCAAAGCCCGCCATGTGCATGGACTTTTCCGGGGTGATTGTCTGCCGTGCAAATCCGGCTCTCATAGATATGACCATAACTTTCGCGCAGCGAAAGTTTCCTTTCTTGAATTTCGTCCCGAAATTCGGGAATTCTGGGACTGGTTTTGTGGTTACACAAAATCACAGCTGCAAAACTGTGAAATGTCACCCGTATTTCACAAAGTGAATACTACACGGTTTGAAAATTTATTTTCAAACTTGCCACCCCTTTGCCGTCACCAACAACTCCTCCACCGCATCATGGAGTCCTGCCTCGTAGAGAGCCAAGGCAGCAGAGGCAGCTGCCGGATGTACCTGGGGGACGGTGATTTTGGAAATGCCGCTTCCGGGCTGCAGCAGTTTCACTTCCAGCATCGCATACAAGGGGCTTTCTTTCCGGACCAATCCGCCAGAGAGAATCAGCGGATATTCCTTTGCGCCGCCGTCGCGGGTGATCGCTGCCCGGACGGAACGTGCGATCTCTTCGGCGCAGCTTTCCAAAAGGGCAGAAGCGGTGGCAGAACCCTGCTCATAAAGCACAAAAACCTCTTTCGCTGCATCGGCAACTGCGCTGCGGATATCGCCCTGATTCAGCAGTCTGAGCAGCTCGCCGGGGGTGGAAACCGCATAATGCCGAAACATGGCATCCATAAAGCCCGGCTCCTTAGGTTCTCTGCCGTCATACATGCGGCAGGCCAGCTTCAGCGCCCGCAGACCCAGATCATACCCGGATCCCTCATCACCCAGCAGGGGTCCCCATCCGCCGACACGCAGATGACCCTCCTTGCTGCAAATATAGGTGATGGCACCGGTACCTGCAATGGTGATTACCGCCGGGGTATCCCGGACAGCACCGAACCAGATGTTGTAAATATCACTTTCACAAATCACATGCTCCGCATCGATGCAGGTGCTGAAAAAGGGTACATGGGCATCGCCGTGCTGAATCAAAATAGCAGCAGAAGCCATATAGGCAGTATCCAGCCGCGCCATGGGTAATCCTGCATCGGCAAAGGCTTCTGCCGTTGCGGTACGCACGGATTCCGCTGCCACCTCACGGCCGCAGTATAGATAATTGGAAGGACCGCCCAAACCGAAGCCGAGAATCCGTCCGGTTTCATCGGTCAGTACACAGGCGGTCTTGGTACCGCCGCCGTCATATCCTGCAAATAGTTTCATCTGTCAGTCCTCTCTTGTTTGATATCATATTTTTATCTTTTTCAATACCTGTGGGAATTTTTTGCGATTCAATAACGAAAAATGAAATCAGACAGCCGTCTGTTTATGCTTTCCAAAACAGATAAAACGGTCGCAAACCGCAGTCGCCCAGGATGACGGAGAAGTCGGCATACGCATCGAATCCTTCCACCCGCACCTTGCCCGCCCGTCCGGGAGTATCATAACGACCCGGTGCCAAAAGCGGATCCCAGACCCGGACAGTATTTCCTTCGGCTGATACAAGCACGATATAGTGCCTGGAATTGGAAAAAACACCGATCCAGCCCTCCCGGTCACCGGAGGTGTTGCCGATGACCACACCCTGACCTGACTGCAAAAACTCCAGCACCCGTTCAGGGTCCATAGTGCTTTCCCAGCAGAGCCCCTTTTCTTTGGAAAAAGCCGGAGTGAAGATTCGCATATCCGTACCAAAGCCTTCCCGGGCACCGCAGCTTTTGGCAAGAACAGCACTTTCCTCCGGCGGAAACGCATCGCCGGTCAGATACTCCACCACCATGGAGGCACAGCATACACCGCAGCCGTTGTTGGCAAGATTGCCGTTCGGACTGGTGGGGGAAGGATAGGGGATATGTTCATAGTTGAGCTGACAATAAAAATGCATAACAGGAAACCGCCTTTCTTGCATAGGGGAACCTCGAAAAATCCGTTCCCGGTATAAAAATTTGCGATTCAATCACGAAAAAATGAAATCAAAGCGGCGAATCGGAATCCTGTGAGGATTGTGTATACACAAGGTATTCCTGTTCCCCGCCGACACGGACAACAGGGAGATGCTCCGCAGTCAGGGAATCTCCCTCACAGCACAGATGCAGGTGGCCTTCTGCTCCGGTGGTGATATCCTTCTCACCAAAGAATTTGACGGATGTACCGTCCGGCGAAACCCAAACGGTGGTATCACTGCTATATCCTCGGCCGTGATGGGCATCGGTAATTCGGATTCCCTCCGGCATGTCAATCTGAACCCAGCGATAGGGCCGCCCACTGCTGCTGACGGTCTTGACGGTCATATCCCCTGCCGCACCGACGGTAATTTTGGCGTAATCATACTGTGCTGCGCGAAATAAGACAATTCCGTTCATATACGCCGCCCACGGTTCTTTCTGTGCATAGGTACGGATCACTTCGGTTTCACGCATGAGCCGCGACGAGGAAACACCGCCGAATGCCTGCAATCCCATCACCACACGGTTTCCCATTTGGATGGCGTTATTCGCAACCGTACACAGCCAACGCTCGTCCATTCCGAAGCTCATGGAATACGCCATGGGACAGATATAGTCGTATAATGCCGCGGCATCCCGGTAATCCTGCCCGTAATGCAGATCGGCAAATGCTTCATCATAGGCTCCCTCCGGCATGGTGGCAGCACTGATCATCAGATTCTCACGCACAGACCGCGCCGCCGCAATCACCGATGCCGCGTAATCACGAACCATGGTTCTCCGATACTCGGCAAGGAGCCGGGCATCCCGATCACCGTTTCTGTAGGCATTGAAGATGCAGGACCCGTCCGCCGGCTGTCCGCGGTAACCGAAGGTTGTTTCCATCAACGCCCGAATCCGTCCGGTATCGGCACCCATGGCTGTCAGCGCGTCAATATCCTCCTGACTCCATCCGTTCGTCAGATGATTGTACCGGATGTAATCAAAATGCAGTCCGTCGATATCATATGCCGCAAGCTCTGCCGCAATATCCGCCATGTATGCCCGGTAACCGGGATCGTACGGATTGATATGCGCATTGTCCCTCGCGTTGACGTAATGCCACATACCGGCATCAGGATGCGCGGCTTTGTATGCGGCATCCTCCAGATTGCATATCCATGCATGAAGACGGATGCCGTGCGTGTGTGCGGCGCAAATGGCTTCACTGAGGATATCTCTGTCATCGCGCAGAAGAAGATCGGTATGCTTTGTCCGCAAATATGCCAGTTTTCCGGCAGTTCCCTTGACCAAAAGATATACATCGGTAATCCCCATCTCCGCACAGCGTGACAGCACTTTATGGGCACCGTCAGAACCCGCATTGGCAATGGTGTCGCTCCACATCCACTCTCCCGTGATGCGAGCGGTGGTTGAATTTTGCTTCATGTCAGATTTTCTCCTCTCGAAATGGCTTTTGAGGATATTATACCATAAAATTTCAGATTTTGCAATCGAAACAAAAAAAACCACTGAAATCAATTTTCAAATTGGACAAACAAATCAATCTATCGAAACAGTAATACTCGAAAAGGCTATCAGACTGTTGCAGGCAGCGGCATTTCACGCAGACCATTACAAAAAGATATTGCGGATGATTCGAATATTACACCGGAATAAAATTAACAGGGTTAGGTAGTACCAAACAATATAGGTGAACCTGTCCAAAGTTTACCAGCAATTAACAAAATATGATTTCAAGTATGGTATACTTGAAGAAAGGAAGATATCATGAAAACAACAAAGAGAATTCTTGCCTTATTTATTTCATTCGTACTTTGCATTGTTCCATTACCATTTACTGTAACTGCACATAATTCTGATTTACATATGATGACTCGTGGTATGTATTGTTCTTGTGAAAATCCGTATTATAAACAAGCCACATCAGGTCCGGCTGCCTCGGATGTTCCTGATGTTTATGTTGGAACAGCATTCGTGTGTTTCAGACGGCAATATGAATGGATTGATGGGATGTGCATGAATCAAGGTTGTGGTGCAACTTTTTGAACATACAATGTTTGGAAAGAATATACCCATCCAACTTTTATTTATATGGAAGTGGATGGTGAAATGGTATACCGTTGTCCGAATTGTTTGTATATCCGTTAAATTGAATCATCCTATAGGTAAATAAACTGCCAAATGTATTTTGTAAATAATTGGGGAGTATTTGAATGAAGGTTCGCTGTCTTTGTCTGATTCTTGTATTGCTATTGTTCATCTCCTGTACACATGACGGTGAGTTATCAATTGCAGATTCACAGGAAAGTACTATAGCACCGATCATGTCGGAAATGGTTTCGGCGACACACATGGATATCGGAACATCAGAGGAAACAGATGCTGGCGAATCATTCTCAGTGCGATACAGGCGGGTTTATGCAAAAACCGATCTTACAGAAAAATATGCCGATCTGAACCTTGGTGATGGAATTGCGTTTTTTTCAGACGAAAAACTTCATATTTTTGTTCCCGCTGAAAAAACCGGTGATAGAATACCATACCTTCATGTTCTGGACAATCACGGTGAGATCATTAATAGCATTGCCGTGCCGCAACCCAAAGATATCGTACAGCTTTGCTTTGCGCAGAAACTTTCCGATGGAACCTTTGTTATTCTGTTCAAGATGGACGGAAAGCATAATACCAAAGATCAGTATCTCGGTTTCATGGATGCGGATGGCAATGTTTTGAGGAAAACCTATCTCCACTCTTATCCGATGGTCAGTGATATCAAGGTTTTTGAACGGGAAACGCTCCACGGTACAAGAGAACTGTATCTCTTTGCTGCCAAATATGATGGATGTATTTACTATTATGACAAACAGTTAAAAGAATCCGTTGTCAGCGGCAGCATGTTTCCGGGCAAGGTCATTGATACCAATCGCGTAGAAACGGGATCATACGTAGCAGACCGAAAAACAGTGCATCTGGTGTCCGGTGAAACAAAAGAATATCCGCTGCGTCTTCCCGATTCCTGTAATGCGGTCAATATGCTGTATAGTGCAGACGGGACACTGTATCTGCTGGATACGAACGGCATATACCGATATCAGGCAGGGGAGATACCGGATTGTATCCATTGGTTTCAGGACAGCGGGTTCTCCCGCGATTATGCCGTTTGTCAGACAATTCTGATCGTGGATGATCAGAGCATCTATGTCGCAGAACCAGAGAATCGAGCGATTTATCTGTACAAAAGCGAGCTTGTTCCCGATACGGCTGATGTCACCGAAATCGAAGTTTATGTCATCGGCGGAACTGCGGTCAAAGGCTGGCTTGACCGTGCTGTGTTTGCATTCAATCAGAAGTATTCGGATTACCGGGTGAAAATTGATTATTTTTCTCCTCGGAAAGACGGGACGGTTACTCTTCTGAATCCGCAATATGAGGCGGAGCTGGCTGAATTGTTTCTGTACCGTGAGCATCCTGATGTTTTATTGATCGGGAACAACCGTATGTTATGGCCGTATTTTGAAAAAGATATTTTTCTGAACTTGAATACGGTTACAGATGCAGAGCTGCTTGGCTGTATCACGCGTTCTTACGGTTATAACGGCGCATTATATGCTGTTCCGCTGATGACACAGATGTCCACACTTGCGGCAAACTGTGATTTCATAGATAGTGCGTTGACTTACGAGCAATTTTTCTCTGCAATGCAGACGATCAGCGAGGGCGAAGTGTTGACAGGAAGTCCTGTTTCAGCGGCTGTTTACCATAATATCATCATGGATTTTGTCGATATTCCCGGAAAAATCTCCCAATACAATACCGATGCGTTCCGATACTGTCTGGAACAAATCTGCGATCTGAACAAACGGGAATCCGAGCTGATAGATCGGAATGCAGGTGCTGTAAGATTTGGCAGTCAGCTTGGTGAAAATGGCGGAAGCCTTGGTTCTGACGGAAAATACTGGACACAAAACGGTACTGTCGGAGCAGCACTTCAGAACGGTACGATGAAATTTTTGTCTGTAGATTTCTCTGGGATAACGGCTTTCAATGCGGTGAAGCTGTTGTTCGGAGATACGGAATTCTCGTTTTGCGGTTATCCGCGTTTGGAGGGGGTTGGCGTAACAATAACTGACTTTTTGTCAGCGGCTGTGATGTGGGATACCGATGTTCCCGACGGATGCAAAGCATGGCTCAACCATATGCTTTCCGACGAATGGCAGACCGATCAGGCATTGCTGAACGTATATCTGCCTGTAACAGTTTCCGCAATGGATGCGGCGATTTCCATGAACCGTTTTTCCTACTATACCAAATCGGATATGGCGAGGATTCGTGCGCGGGATACAACCGATTTGGTGTATCTGTCGCCGATTGGAACATCCTCTGTATACGATGTGCAATTCAACGGTGCCCAAAACACCGCAGAGGTGTATGATGTTCTTGAAATCACCGATGCTGAAAAACAGATGCTTCTTGATTTCTTTGATCGGGCTTATATGCATACATTTACCGATCCGTTTATCAAGGAGATTGTGGAAGAGGAAGTGTCTTTCTGGGAAGGCAGCGCACGCACCCTTGAAGAAACCACCAAAATCATTGACTCCCGCGTTTGGATTTATTTAAACGAATAACAATAACATTATCACATATCTAAGGCAACACCGCACAAAAGCGGTAGAAAACTTCACACAAAAATGCTAAACTAAAGTCATGAACAAACGACAGGCTCTGTTGTTTGTTCATGACTTTATAGCAGTAAAGTCTCCTCATTATTTGCGAATGTTCTCCATTTATTGCAGAATCAAATCGGTTTACCTGTTTTTTGTGGCGAAAATGCAATTTTTGGTGAACATCCTCAAAAAATGATAAGACAAGTACGGGATGTTGTGATATAATATCATCAAAAAAGCTATATCATTTCAACAAGGAGTTGATACTATGCAAGAAATCCGCTTTCCGTCCCAGCGCGGTAAGCTGAACGGACCTCCGGTTATCACCAAAAACGGTATCATCACATCCCACGGATCAGAAATGTCCCTGTTCGTTTATCGGGGAAGACTGATGTATCTGGATGCAGGTCACTGCTGCGTTACCGACTATTTCACAGGGGAAGCCCATGCGCCCGTGCCGGATCCCATGGGAACCTATTTCATGCAGGCATTCTGCGAAAACGATACTGTATATGCATTTGCAACCAAAGCAAACTGCGTATACCGCTTTGTCACAGAAGATCTGGAGCATTGGAGCACCGGTGAGGTTGTACTGACCTTCCCCGACAATTTTGAACTGTTCAACACCGCTGTTTGCCGCGGCGATCACGGTTATGTCATGGCAATTGAGTGTGGAGCCGCCTCGGACGCACCGCACCCCGGACGCGAAACAGAGCGTGTGAATAAACCCAATCCGTGGATTGGTGTGAAATTCACCGAATTCTTTGCATCCTCTGATGACCTTCTGCACTGGACACTTCTGCCGTTTGAAAAATCGTACACCAGGGAACGCTACAACGCCTGCCCTGCGCTGAAATATTGCGAGGGATATTACTATATGTTCTGTCTGGAGGCGCTTCCGTGTTACCGATTTGCCCCGTATGTATACCGCACGGCGGACTTTGAGACATGGGAGATCGGCTACTATAATCCGCTGTTTGTACCGTCGCGCGAGGATTTGTTCGCCAAGGACGGCGTTGTCATTGATGCAGAACGGCTGGCGGAAACAACGACCAATCTCAACACCAACAATTCCGATCTTGACATTTGCGAGTTTGACGGCAAAACCTACATTGTCTATTGCAGCGGCAATCAGGGCGTCACATGGGGCGGTCTGAACTGCGAGGCTGTATACGACGGCGAACTGTCCGATTTTCTGAAAGATCAATTCCGATAAATGCAAAGGAGTACTGTCATGAATCAACGCTTTTTCTGCGCATCTCTTTCTCTGCTTATGCTGATTCTTGCCGGCTGTCAGGATACCCCAAAGACACCGGACAATGAAAGCACACCGTCCGGTGATACCGCAGCGGTTGTTACCGAGGATCCGTTTCTTGCCAGCCTGCCCGATGATCTTGACTTCGGTGGAATGGAGTTCTGCATCGGATATACAAGCGGATCTGAAGATAAAAACGAAGTGGCACCAGATGCGGAACTGACAAAGGGTGAGATTGTCGACGACGCTGTGCGTCTGCGCAACAGTTTGACCGAGGACCGTCTCAATATCCGGATTACGACCACTGCTGATGAAATGTGCAGCTGGACAGAGTTTACATCATTTGTTCAGCCGCTGATTATGGCAGGCGACACAACCTATGATGCTTTCGTCGTATCTGCATGGGGACTGTTCCAAAGTACTCTCAACGGTCTGCTTCTTCCCATGCAGGACATCGAAACGATCGATTTCAGCAATCCGTGGTGGGACTCCGAGTTGACCGACATGATCTCTCTCGGAAGCAATTCCATTTATGCTGCAACCGGTGCAATCAACTATCTTGATGATTATGCAGCAGTTGCGCTGCTCATCAACACGAAGCTGTGTAAGGAAATTGATCTGGAACTGCCATACCAGACGGTTCTGGACGGTAAGTGGACAATTGACCGCTTCTGCGAATATACAAAGGCATATTCAGCCGATCTCAACGGTGACGGTGTCTATGATGAAAATGATGCATACGGTATGATTTGCAATATGGGTATCCCGTATAAGTTTTCCTGCGGCAGCGGTGAGTCCTTTATCCAGATTGATGACAACGGATTTGCGACTCTCAACCAGTCCGAGCGTCTTTTCGATGTCATTGACAAGCTGTTTGTTCAGCTTCTCGACCGCGGCAACAATGCCATCTGTGTTGTGGAACGAAAGCTCGGCTACGATATCGGCAACGCCTTGTTCCCCAACGGTCAGAGCCTGTTCTATGTCGATCAGGTTGGCGGTATTGATTCCATGCGCAAGAAGATGGAAGATGATTTCGGTATCGTTCCGATTCCTAAGTACGATGAAGCACAGGAAAACTACTACAGTGTTTTTGATACTGCATACGGTACGGCATATGCGATGCCGACCACACAGGAGGATCCCGATACTGCCGGCCGCATCCTCGAGGTTATGGGCTTCTATTCACAGGACACTATTTATCCTGCTGTCATCGAAAAGAACATTCTTGTCAAGGGTATCCGTGATGAGGAATCTGCTGAAATGCTCGATATCATTTTCCATAGCAAATTCTATGAGCTCGGACAGTGGGGTTCCTTTGTCTACGATGAAATGATGGGTATGGCCAAGAGTGGTGTCAACAAGTTTGCCTCCAAAACTGCGTCCATTGCCAAGCGTACCGAAAAGGAATTTGCTGCGATTGCTGACTACTACGATTTTGACTGATCGGTAACTCCGATATACAATTACCCCCGACATTCATTTGGTTTACGGATGTCGGGGGTATTCTATGTCATTGAGGTTTTTGCATATTCATTTGTTTGTTTCAGTTAGGATTGGCAAGTGCCTCAAGGTCGCTTGCAGCATCTTTTGCGACGCTTTTCTGCATTTTGGTGATGCTGGAAGCAAAATTGTTTTTCTTTGTTGACATCAGATTCAGGAAGAAGCTCTGACTGCCGCCCCAGCGTGTGATCGTATCCAGCGGATACATAGCGCCGTCGAAGATGATTTCCAGCATATCGACGGTGTCCTCGTCGCGGACATCCTTGATTTTACAGGTTGTTTCGATGACAGCATCTGTTACGGTATCGGCAGAGAATGCACCCATGACATCAAGAATATAGCCGGCGCGCTCGTAGTCGGTAGTTACAATAACACCGTACGCACTTGCGTACATATCGTTGACCGGTGCGAGGTAATGCGTCTGCGTTTCGTCATACAGCGGGAATGGGACGACACCGTAATCGTCTTCCAACTCTTTTGCGATGGAGCGGAGTGCCCAGAGATAGTCATCGGAGAAAATGGACCTGCCAGCGCGGAAAATCTCTGCATATTCACCGCCCTGAGTCAGATAGACATCGGGGGACGTTGTCAATTCATCAAAGATTTTTTCAAGTGCGGTCATGTACCGTTCCGATTCGTTGATTGTGTAAGTTCCATCGTTCTGTTTAACGAAAAATTCCATATCAGATGCCAGAAGCAGACGGGTCATGACACCGATGTTGCTGATGAAGCCGTAACGGTCTTCCATAGACGGGGTGTTGTCTGCATTCAGATCGATGTATGAATTTTTGTACATTTCCGTCATGGCGTCAAATGTCCACTTGTGTTCGCGGACGAGATCATAAGGGGCTTCCATATCAAGGGATGCGAGCAGGGTCTTATTGACAAACAGCATCTGACTTGCGTAATTGTCAAGATAGTTGATATCGCCGTTGGCAAAATACAGAATCTCTCTGTCTGTACCAAAGTTGAACATGCGGCGCGTCTTCTGATCCCACCAGCTGTGCGACAGATCCAGCGTCTTGATGTCGGCGAGGTTTGTCAGAAGACCGGAGACTGCACAGTTGTAAATGGTGGAAACAGTACCGCAGACAGCGTCATAGGCATTATCACCAGCCATGACGGAGTTCTGAATGTCGGTGTTGAAGCCAAAGCATCCGCTTGGAGCTTCAACGGATTTGATCTTGATGTTGAGTTTTTCTTCAGTCAGGCGGTTGCGTTCCACGACGGCTTCATTGATGATATCACCGACGGCAACATCTTCCATGATCGGTGCGACCTCATCCATGGGGCTGCCCGACCAGCCTTCCGCTGTATAACCCCATCCGTTGCCTTGAATGACAGTGAAGGTTTCACCGTTGAAGGAAATATCATCCGGGATAAAGTCAGCTGCTGCAAGCGGATTAGCGGCAGTTTCTGTTGGAGGCGCGGTATCTTCGGTGTCAATGGGCTGCGGTGGCGTTTCGCTTTCACTACATCCGACAGAAGCCGAAATCAAGATCGCGAATGCTGTAGTGAGAAGAATGGATTTTTTCATGGTATCCTCCTATTTTATCGAAAATTCATTTATTTAACCGTCAGATTTTGTGTTTCTGAGCGTTTTCTGATACGGATGTCGGGGGTGTTCTATGTCATTGCGGTTTTTGCAGAAGCCTACCGGCGATAAGAATCCATACCGACAGAAGAATCAGCCCAAGAAACGGGAGAATCATCATGTATTGGATAGGTATCATCCGATACCCGAATAAGGTAATCGACGTTCCCTGTGTTGCGGTAATGAATTGTGTACCGACAAAATTACCGAGGAATGTCACAATCGTTGTCGCAAGACTGTGAAAGCCAAGATACGCTGTACGGTATTCCTCAGGCATATGCTGATATGGCAGATAAGAGAATACGATCGTCAGGCAAGGATTAAACAGACAGCAGCAGATCTGAATCCACAGATAAAAATACGGTGTCTCTGACGTGACCGGCAGATTGAAGAAATAGGCAAAGGCGTAGCCGAACATGGCAAGTGGAAGCATATACTGC
>SVRM01000075.1 GCA_015064785.1 Oscillospiraceae bacterium | reverse complement strand
TTTGCCTGATATAAGCGGTCGGCATCGCTCATCGGACGGTCAGCGAAAAATGCATGGTATGCCTCCTCGTCCATATCTCCCGCGGGCATTGGCAGATCTTTTGCCGGAATGAGGATTTCACGCAGTGCCGTGCTGCTGTCATCGGTAAGCTCCGACAGCATACATCCCTGCTCATAACAAGCGCAGAGTGCATCCTTCAATCCACGTACCACCCGAAGCGGATCGTTTTTCTCCGCACCGATCATGACCGTTTCCGTCATCTCTGCCGGAACATCGACGATCGGAACGTCGCGGAGTGCGGCAATCGTTCGTGCGTGCGGCACAGCGGTCATCGCGGTACACGGCAGACCGCGGTCATAATGGTTCTGATCGCAGGCGGCGATGGCATAGCGAACCTTGTTCATCTGATCGGCAAACGGGTCGCCGTAATTCTTCGTTGTGCCGTCGGCAAAGGTCGCAAGGATGCCGGTTTTCTCCTCCTGCGCATAGGTCACATTCCCATGCTCAAACTCGTAGGTGAACACAGGATTGATGTTTTCTCTGGTCGAATGGGTGGCGATAAACAGCGCATCCGCACCGCCTTCCAGCTTCATGCGCAGAACGCAGGAGTCAAAGTTTTCAATCGGATTGGCACGCAGAAGCTCGGCATCCACAGAAACCGGCATTGCCGCGCGGTCGATGCGGTCACCGAGAACAAACAGCATATTATGCAGGTAGTGCGCTGCGGCATTGTTAGCAACGCTGTCAAAGATCGGCGTTCCGTCTGCGGCATATCGTTTTCCTGCCCAGCCGGAGCCGCGCTTGAAATAGCTCTGTGCGCGCGGCCAGAGGATCCGTGTTTTCAGATGCTTCGGTGCGCCGAATTTTCCGTCGAGAATGTCCTGCTTGAGCGCAAGCATCGCCGCACTGTGCGACCACTGGTACCCGGAAATGACGAATTTGTATTCCTTGTCGGCAATCGCGTCAAGCAGCAGACCGTCGCGCCAGTCTCCGGACAGCGGCTTTTCACACACCACGTGACAGCCGTACTTCAGTGCGAGCAGAGAGTAGGGTGTATGGAACTGAATCGGTGCGGCGATACAGCAGATGTCCGTCGTCTGTTCCTCAAAAAACGCCTCGGGCGTTTCGTAAACCGGAATGCCGCGCTGCACAATCGTCTCATAGCGCGGGCTTGCGGCTGCCGCCGGATCGACAACACCAACCAGCTCGCACAGTCTCCGATCCGCATCCCTCAGAATTTCGTCGACATATAATGTTCCGTAACCGCCGATCCCGATCAGCACAATCGCGGGCATGTAATCATCCATGAGTCAGACCTCCGTATACTGTCATTTTTCCATTCTATTGTACCTGCAAACGTTATTTTTGTCAAGAGTACGGCACAATTTTTTGCAAATTTTCTCCGAATCTGTGCACAATACTTGCAAAATTCATGTCCGCATGATATAATTACATCATCAAAATTACACAACTTGGAGGATTCCCATGAAACAATTTGACATTACGTATTTCCACGGTCCGTTTTCCAACTTTGTTGTGCGTGAAGATGTCATCGCCGACATCGCCGCATCCGGCATGACGCTGGTTCCGCTGCATTACGATACGGAAACCAACAAAGAGGCGCTGCCGATTCTGCGCCGTTTCGGTCTGCGTGCCATCGTTTCCGACCCGCGTATCCACCGCATTTACGGCGCCGATGACATCGCCGGTGCCGATGCCATGGCACGGGAGGTTGTCGCCGATTACGCGGAATTCGACAACATCATCGGCTGGGACATCGTCGACGAGCCGAATGCAAAGAAATTCCCTGTGCTCGGTGCGATTGTCAACGGTTTCCGCCGCTACTCGCCCGACAAGGAAACGGTCATCAATCTGTTCCCCAACTACGCCTCTCCTGAGCAGCTCGGCAATCCGGACTACGTTTCCCATCTGGAAGCCTTTGTCAACATTGTCCGTCCGCACCTGCTCTCCTATGACCATTATCACTTCCTCGGCCGCCAGAACCGCAATGAAATCCTTGATCTGGACGTCGACGAGCGCGAGCGCCTGATCCGCCTGTCCGCCGAAACAACGGAAAACCGCGGCGGCTTCTTTGAGAACATCGAAGACTTCCGTTCCGTCGCACTCAAATATGACATCGATCAGATGCTGATCGTTCTCCTGACCGAGCACGGTCCGTACCGCAATCTGACCATCGGCGAGCTGTACTGGGAAGTCAACATGTGTCTGGCTTACGGCATGAAGCGCATTTCGTACTTCACCTATTGGGAACCGTCTCACGACGACCACTGGCAGTGGACCAACGCCATGTGCGACACCGAAGGCAACAAAATGCAGCACTGGTACGATGTCCGGGAAATCAACGCCGACATTGCACCCGCCGGCCGCCGTCTGTTCAACACAAAGTCGGAGGCAGTCTTCCACATCGGTGAACCGGAGGCAGGTGCAGCGAAGTTTGAATCCTACGGTCCGATTACCTCCATTGAAGGTGAGAACGGCGTCATCGGCTTCTTTGAAGACGGTTCGATTTACCTGGTCAACCGCGACTTTATCCGGGACAACACCTTTACCATCCATACCGACAAGCCGCTGTCCGTTCTCTCCGACGACAGATTCATTCCGGTTGATGACTGTGTCATTACCGTGGAACTCGGTGCGGGTGAAGCGGTGCTGCTGAAGGTCTGATTCCGTCATGACACCATCTGCCATCAAACGCACGGTCATCTTCGGCACCGACTGGTGGACCGACTGCGATGACTGCGCGGCACTGCGCATGGTCTGCCGTTACACAAAAGCGGGAGTCTGGCAGTTTGCCGGTGTCATTCTCAACGCTGCAGCACCGTATGCCGCGGCATCGATCCGTGCGGTACTGGCAGATGAAGGATTCGCGAATGTCCCGCTCGGCATTGATCTTGCAGCAGACGATTACGGCGGTAATCCTCCTTATCAGTATGCCGTTGCCGCTGCTGCCGGGATGATTGGCATCCGCAATGAGGATTGCGAGAACAGCATCGTACTCTACCGCCGCCTTCTTGCCGATGCTGCAGACGGTACTGCAGAGCTTCTTGAGGTCGGATATCTGCCCTCACTTGCTTCCTTGCTTTCCTCTCCGCCGGACAGCATTTCCCCTCTGTCCGGAGCCGAGCTTGTCAGACACAAGGTACACCATGTCTGGTGCATGGGCGGCAACTGGAAAAACGACGGTGTCGGGCGGGAGAACAACTTCTGCCGCAATGTACGCGCACGGGTTGCTGCCGCCGAAGTGCTTGCCGCTTGTCCTGTTTCGATGACATTTCTCGGTTATGAAATCGGCGAGAATGTCTATGCACACCCGCCGCAAAACCCCGATGACCTCATACGCATTGCATTTGACGCACACGGTTCCCCCGACGGTCGCTGTGCATGGGATCCGCTGCTCATCCATTTGGCGGCATCGGGTGACCCTGCATCCGCCGGGTATACGACAATTTCCGGGCACGCATCCGTTGATGCGCTGTCTGGGGAAAACCGTTTTGTTCCTGTATCAGGCGGGCTTCACCGATACGTCAGAAAATGCAGGGACAACGCATGGTACGAAGCACAGATTGATGCTCTGCTCTGAAAACAAAATGGAATCGCCTGTTCTCCCGTTTTTGCGGGAGCGCAGGCGATTGCTGTTTCATCCGTATGATTCCGCATTTTCCCGGTAAAGATCAATGACGGTATTCAGCCCTTTTTCAATGATCTTTTCCTTCTTCGCATACCACGATGCAAACTGCGAATTGGAGGTAACCATGTCGCGGTACGTCGTCAGACCGCTGCAGAGAAGTGAGTAGACATAGCCGAAATCGGTGTACGCCGTCTGTGAGATTAAATCCAGCATCTGCGAGGTCTGCTCATCGCGGGCATATTTCACCTTGAGGGCAACCTCATAATAGCTTGGCGTGACATCCTTGTAGTTATAAAAGCCGATAGCTTCACAGACCGCGCCGATGACATCGGTTTTCTGCGTGGTAACAGGTGCACAGAATACGGTTGTGCCGTCGTGTACCAGGGTACGGTAAATGTCATTTTCGTCAAATTTCGGACGGTTGATGATACCATAGTCCTGCTTCATATCACGAAATTCATCGGCATGACGGAACCACGTCGGTGCAAACAGGATTTCGCCGTTTGCAAAATCGGTGTTGACATCAGAGAATGTCGAATCTGTGGTATCCTTCACACCGTCGTTGCTGTGGTAAAATTCAAGCAGTTTTTCCGATGCGGCGACCGTGCGCTCCGTATTCATCGACAGCACGGGAATACCGTCACCGTCTCTTGTCGTACAGGTAACGCCCATGGCATATAAGAAATGCTCAAGCGACTTGGAGTTGTTGGTAAACGCGCCGAAGCGGTCACCGTCGTTGATCTTACCGTCACCGTTGAGGTCAGCATATGCGTCGCGCGTCATTTGCGCAAACAGATCAAACGTCCATTTTCCGTCGAAAACGGTATCATACAGTGCGTCGGGATCGCCGTACAGCTGCTCATAAATTTCTTTGTTGTAATAGATACAGCCAAGCGATTTCATGCGCATCAGGGAAATATCACCCGACAGAAAATAGATGGAATCGTTGCCAACAACCATTTCCTGCATATAGGTAAGATTCCACCACGGTTTTTCCCAATCGATGTATTTATCGTCAATGAAGTTGTGGAAATACCCCTCGGACAGATATTTGACGGTATACGCCTGATGGGTTGATGCAAGGTCGTATACGTCTTCCGCCGCCAGGACAACCGATGCCAGATGATCTGCCGTTTTTTGCGTATTCTCATCGAAAACAATCGGATTGAGTTTGACATTGAGCAGTTCCTCGATGGCAAGATTGCGCTCATATACGGCAATATCCACGATATCACCGGCGGCATCGCCGACGACATCCTGCGCATAGACACGTTCACCGGGATGCAGAATATTGATCGTCTCACCGGCGAAATCCACATCGGGCAGTTTCAGAACTGCGTTTTCACGGGTGATCTGGTCAAGCGGAATTTCCGCGGGTGCGGTTGTTTCCGCAGGAGCGGCACTGCCCGTTCCTTCCGCGGGAACAGAGGGATCTGTGGTATCACCACATGCCGCAAAGCAGGAGGCGATCATGAGAAGTGCCAGAATTGCTGTCAGTTGCTTTTTCATAAATGTGTCTCCTTTGACTGATGTTTGACCCGGATTGCTGTGATCAGCCCTCCAGATAAATGCGTCTGAACGCACGCAGGGATTCCTCTGCGCCGAGCGTCGGACGGTATTCCAGACCGCAGGCACCGGTATAGCCGGCTTCATCGACCTTCTTGAAGATGAACTTATAGTCGTTTTCGCCGAACTGCAGCTCGATTCTGCCCGGATGACCGGCAGAGTGCAGATGCGCGATGCAGTCGAGGTTGTTAACGATGTTCGGAATGATATTGCCCTCCATGACCTGCTGATGGTAGATATCATAGACGACCTTGACGAGCGGATGGTTGACCTCATGGATGATATCGAATGCCTCGGTCGCCTGCCACAGATAGTAACCCGGATGGTTGACGAGCGTGTTGAGCGGCTCGATCATGATGATGACATTGTGCGCATCGAGAATCGGCTTTGCCTGGATCAGCGTTTCCACAATCGCTTCGTGCTGAGCTGCACGCGGAGCGCCGGTATCCTGACCGACCTGGGTAATCAGCCGTGTTGCACCGGCACGGTTTGCCGCTTCGCAGCTTTCCTTCAGTCCGTCCAGCCATGCCTGACGGTAGGCAGGATCGGTCATGCGGAACTCGGTGGTGCACATGGACAGCAGCTCAACGCCGGTTTCCTCGGTGGTCTTCTTGACAAGATCAAGGTCCAGCCCCTTCCAGCCATATGTCTCGACACAGTCAAAGCCGAGGGAGCCTACTTTCCGGATCGCGTCACAGAAGTCCATACCTCCGAAGAAACAGGGAATCGGTACACAAATTCTCATAATCATTTACCTTGGCTTTTGCTTCAAAAGCCATCCTTTCTTTTGTTTTCTATGTAACGGTTGATCAGACCTTGATCAGTTCATATTTCTGCGTGCCGATGCCGAGTGCTTCTGCATGTTCGACACAGGCGCGCCAGTTGGTGGTCGGCGCGGAATCCGTGAAATGGTCGCCGTGGATATGCGGCATATGACCAAGCTGGGAATTCTCAATCGGCGGCATCGCATTGACCGCGTCGGCACAGGCGACATCGAGTGCAACCGGATCGAACGACGCAAACATACCGACATCGGGAACAATCGGCGCATCGTTTTCGGAATGGCAGTCACAGTTGGGGGAAATATCGATCACCAGACTGATATGGAAATGCGGTCTGCCCGCAAGCACCGCCTCCGAATATTCGGCGATCTTGTAATTGAGGATTTCGTTTGCCTCGTCCATGCACGGTTCCACAGCATCGGTCGGGCAGATGCCGATACAGCGTCCGCAGCCGACGCATTTGTCGTGGTCGATGCGGCATTTGCCGTCCGTGATCTGCGGTGCATCATGCGCACAGACCGCGATACACTTTCCGCAGCCGATACAGGCCCCCTGCTCCACCTGCGGCTTGCCTGCCGAATGCATTTCCATTTTTCCGGCACGGGAACCGCAGCCCATACCGATGTTCTTCAGCGCACCGCCGAAGCCGGAGCATTCGTGTCCCTTGAAATGGTTGAGCGAAATGAACACATCCGCATCCATGATCGCACGACCGATTTTCGCTTCTTTTACATACTGACCGCCCGTCACCGGAACGCAGACCTCGTCCGTTCCCTTCAAGCCGTCGCCGATCAGAATATGGCATCCTGTCGCATACGGCACAAAGCCGTTTTTGTATGCGGAATCGATGTGGTCCAGCGCGTTTTTGCGTCCGCCGACATACAGCGTATTACAGTCGGTCAGAAACGGCTTGCCGCCGAGCTCCTTAACAACAGATGCAACCGCTTCCGCGTAATTGGGGCGCAGAAATGCCAGATTGCCCGGCTCGCCGAAATGCAGCTTGATTGCGGTATACTTGTTTTCAAAATCAATGCCGTCAATGCCTGCCGCATACATCAGCCGCTTCAGCTTCTGGAGCAGATTCAGTCCGGGTCTGGCACGTAAATCGGAATAATACACCTTGGATGGAGTCATCATTGTCTATATCCTTTCTCATTATCGGATTGGTTTCATTATAACATATCCCGCCAAAAATTGCAAGCATGATTTCCGGATTTGTCCGATTCCGTTTGCATCCGATATCCGTCCACTGCATAAAAATCCAAAAACAGCGGATTTTTTGAAAAATCACCGATTTCCTATTGACATTTCCGCGTCGCGGGTGTATAATGTATCCATTCTATAATAAGGAGAACCGCTTCATGATGAATACCGCCCTCTGCTATCAGGCATATTACGGCTTCGGTTACTATTTTTATTTTGGTAATCGCGTTTTGTGCTGCCTGAAAACAGAGAAGCAAGCCTGACTGCGGTCGGGGCTTTCTTCCGCGGAACATCCTTCCATTTGTAAACGGACAGCAGCACGGAACGCGCAGGGACGCGGATGCCGAGGCTGCTTTTTCTGTTTACCGACAACATTTACCGATCAAAGGAGATTATACCATGATTACCGTTCTGAAAAAAGGGACAACCGAAGAACAGATGCAAACCCTGATTGCCTGGCTGCGCGAGCAGAACCTTGAGGTGCATATTTCCCGCGGTTCCGAGCTGACCGTTCTCGGTCTGATCGGCGATACCACCCATGTGGATATGGATCTGATCGCGTCGCTGGACATCGTTGATTCCTGCAAGCGCGTGTCCGAACCGTTCAAAAAATGCTCCCGCAAATTCCAGCCGGAGGATACCGTCATTGAAATCGGCATGGCGGGAACCGATAAGGTCAGAATCGGCGGCGGCAACTTCGCTGTCATCGCCGGTCCCTGTTCTGTCGAAACCGAGGAACAGGTGCTGTGTGTTGCAAAGGCGGTCAAGGCTGCCGGTGCAACCCTGCTCCGCGGCGGTGCGTTCAAACCGAGAACCTCTCCCTATGACTTCCAGGGCTTGAAGGCAGACGGCATTGAGCTGCTGCTGGAAGCAAAGAAGGCAACAGGAATGCCGATTGTCACCGAAATCATGAACGCGGCGCACCTGCCGCTGTTTGAGGATGTGGACGTCATCCAGGTCGGCGCACGCAACATTCAGAACTTTGAGCTGCTCAAGGAGCTGGGCAAAATCAACAAGCCGATTCTGCTCAAGCGCGGTCTTGCAGCGACAATGAAGGAATTTCTGATGAGCGCCGAATACATCATGGCAGGCGGAAACGAAAAGGTCATTCTCTGCGAGCGCGGCATCCGTACCTATGAAACCTTCACCCGCAACACGCTCGATCTCTCCGCCGTTCCGATGCTGCACGAGCTGTCCCACCTGCCGATCATCGTCGATCCCAGCCACGCAACCGGCGTGAAAACACTCGTTGCACCGATGGCACAGGCAGCGGTTGCCGCCGGCTGTGACGGTCTGATGATCGAAGTACACAACGACCCGACACGTGCCCTCTGCGACGGTGCGCAGTCGCTGACGCCGGAACAGTTCGCTGACACGATGCGCCGCGTGACCAGGATCCGCGACGTGGTCACAACCATCTGATTGCGGCACTGCTGCTCCACAGACAGAAAGAAGGAATTGATTATGATGACAGTCGGTATTGTCGGACTCGGACTGATCGGCGGTTCCCTTGCCAAGGCATACAAGGCATCGGGACAGGCGACCGTTCTCGGTCATGACCTCGATACCTCCACAAAAGAATTCGCACGGATGTCCGGCGTGATTGACGGCGCACTGACGCGCGAAAATCTGCGCACCTGCGATCTGATTCTCTTTGCCATTCCGCCTCGTGCCGTTGTCCGCTTCATCCGCGACCATGCGGACGATTTCACCGATCATCCGATGCTGATTGACTGTGCAGGCACCAAGCGCGTTGTCTGCAATGCGGTCTTTCCGCTCGCAAAAGAACACGGCTTTCTGTTCCTCGGCGGTCATCCGATGGCAGGCTCGCACAACTCCGGCTTCAAGTACAGCCGCGCGGATCTGTTTGTCGGTGCGCCGATGGTACTGGTTCCGCCAATCTACGACGACATCCGTCTGCTTGACCGCGCAAAGTCCCTTCTGGCGCCTGCCGGCTTCGGACATATCTCCGTTACAACGGCGGCAGATCACGACCGCATGATTGCGTTTACTTCTCAGCTTGCGCATGTCGTTTCCAATGCTTATATTCAGAGTCCGACGGCAGGCTCACACAAGGGCTTTTCCGCCGGAAGCTATCAGGATTTAACACGTGTCGCATGGCTGGATGCCGATATGTGGACAGAGCTGTTCCTCGAAAACGGTGACTGTCTGCTGTCGGAGCTGGACACGCTGATTGCCTGTTTGCAGGACTACCGCAATTCCATTGCCGCAGGAGATGCAGAGGCACTCCGCAGCCGTCTCAACTACGGCAAGCACCGCAAAGAGGAGGTTGACGGCTGATGACAACCATCACGGTTTCCGCTTCCAACACCTACGATGTCCGCATCGGTGCGGGACTGCTCTCCTCGGCCGGTGAGACGCTTCTGTCTCTGAACGGCGGCAGGACCTGCCGTGTCTGCATTGTCTCCGATGACAATGTCTTCCCGCTGTACGGCAAAACCGTCGCCGCCGCACTGACAAATGCAGGCTTTTCCGTCCTGTCCCATGTGATTCAGCACGGTGAGGGCTCCAAGTGCCTGCCGGTCTATGGAGAAATCCTCAACCATCTTGCCTCCGAGCATCTGACCCGCTCCGACTGGCTGATCGCACTGGGCGGCGGCGTGGTCGGTGATCTGTGCGGCTTCTGCGCAGCAACCTATCTGCGCGGTGTGAAATACATGCAGATACCGACATCCCTGCTTGCCATGGTTGACTCCTCGGTCGGCGGCAAAACAGCCATCGATCTTCCCGCCGGCAAAAACCTCTGCGGTGCATTCTATCCACCGCACGGGGTTCTGTGCGACATCGACACCCTTGACACGCTTTCCGACACCATCTTCGCCGACGGTATGGCGGAGGTCATCAAGTACGGCTTTATTTTCGACCGCGCACTGCTTGATATACTGATGCGCGACAAAACCGCGTTTGACCGGGAGACAGTCATCGCACGCTGTATTGATCACAAGCGCCGCGTCGTGGAGGAGGACGAATTCGACCGCGGTGTGCGCGGACTGCTCAATTTCGGGCATACCGCCGCGCACGGCATCGAACAGCATTCGGATTATACGGTCACCCACGGTCATGCAGTCGCCGCAGGGATGGGCATCATCACCCGTGCGGCTGAGGCAGCAGGGTTGATCCGGGAGCCGTTTTCGCCGATGCTGGAGCAAATCCTCGCCGATTTCTCGCTTCCCTCCGACACCGATTTCACGGCAGATACCATGACTGGTGCCATTCTCTCCGATAAAAAGCGGGACGGCGGCATCATCCGTCTGGTCATCGCCGATGCGCCGGGACATGCGATTCTCTGGCCTTGCCCTGCCGCAGACTGTGAGGCATTTCTTGCACGCGGCATCCGGCAGGCAAAACAAAACTAATCCACAGGAAACAACATGAACATCACATTACATCATACGGGCAGAACGTATACACAGCCGCCGGTCATTGCCGCACCGCCATCCAAATCGGATGCACACCGGCTGCTGATTCTCGCCGCACTCTCACAAACCGATACCCCCATCACGCTCTCCTGCCGCGACACCAACGCAGACATCGATGCCACCGTTCGCTGTCTGTGCGCCCTCGGTGCCGGAATCGAAAAAAGATACGGCGGCTACACTGTCACGCCGATCAACCGTACCGGCTGCCCCGCGAATCAGGAAATTTTCATGAATGTCGGGGAAAGCGGATCGACCCTGCGCTTTCTGATCCCCGTCATCGGCGCACTTGGGATTCCTGCCGTCATTCGCCGCGAAGGACGCCTTCCCGACCGTCCGCTGTATCCGCTCGATGCAGCACTGACGGACCACGGCATGACGCTGTATGACGATACCGACGACCGCAGTCTTCTGCACCTGCGCGGACAGCTGACTGCCGGGAATTATGCAATTGACGGCGGCGTCTCGTCTCAGTTTATCTCGGGACTGCTGTTTGCGCTTCCGCTGCTGGATGCACCGTCCGCACTTCACATCACGGGAACCATCTCCTCAGCCCCGTACATCGCACTGACCCGCTCGGCACTGTTTCGATTCGGCTATCCCGTCCTCCCGTCTGACGACGGTCACAATTACATGCTGCCGCCTGCCGGGTTCCATCCGTGTGAGACACTCCGCGTCGAGGGCGACTGGTCAGGTGCGGCATTTCTGCTGTGTGCCGGCGCCATGACCGACGGTGTCACTGTCACAGGTCTGACCGCCGATTCGGTGCAGGGCGACCGACGCATTCTGGAGGTTCTTTCCATGGCCGGCTGCCGCATAAAGCAGACAGACGATACGGTGACTGTGCTTCCGCCCGACAACGGCTCGCTTCGTCCGATCACCGTGAATGCCGACGACTTTCCCGACCTGGTTCCGCCGATTGCCATGCTCTGCTGTGCGGCGGCGGGAACATCGGTCATTTCCGGATGCGCCCGTCTGCGCATCAAAGAGAGTGACCGGCTGGCGGCAGCAAGGAACATGATCTGTGCGCTCGGCGGTCAGGCGGATACCACGGACGACACCATCACCGTCCACGGTATCGGTGTACTGCACGGCGGCAGCTGTGACGGCGCAAACGACCACCGCATGGTCATGAGTGCCGCACTCGGCGCTCTGATTGCGCAGTCCCCGGTGATTGTTTCCGACAGAGACGCCATCGGCAAATCCTATCCCGGCTTCTTTGACGATATTTCTGCGTTCGGTATCGCCGATACCGACGCATTCCAATAAACGGAGGAAATTTCATATGGCAAGCATCATCGGAAACCGCCTGAAGGTTTCCATTTTCGGTCAGTCCCATGCACCGGGCATCGGCTGTGTCATTGACGGTCTGCCCGCGGGGGAGTATATTGACCCCGATGTCCTCGGCGCCTTTCTTGCACGGCGTGCACCGGGACGCGATGCGTTTTCCACCGCACGGAAAGAGGCGGATCTTCCCGAATTTGTATCGGGACTGTATGAGGGCAAAACCTGCGGCGCACCGCTGTGTGCCATGATCCGCAACAGTGACCAGCATTCCAAGGACTATTCGGAGATCGCCGACAAACCGCGTCCGGGTCATGCCGACTACACGGCGCACATCAAGTACGGCGGCACACAGGACGTCCGCGGCGGCGGTCATTTCTCCGGCCGTCTGACAGCGCCCCTCTGCATAGCCGGCGGCATCGCACGGCAGATTCTCGCGCGCCGCGGCATTCACATCGGCGCACACATTTACGCCATCAACGGTGTCGGCGATCAGCCCTTTGACCCGTGTTTTGTTTCTCCGGCGCAGTTTGATGCGCTGGAAACCAAGCCCTTCTGCGTCATTGACGACGCGGCAGGAGACACAATGCAGGCGCGGATCCTCGACGCCAAGGCGCAGACCGACTCCGTCGGCGGCATCATCGAATGTGCGATTACCGGACTGCCCGTCGGCATCGGCGATCCGATGTTTGACGGCATGGAGAACCGTCTTGCACATATTTTGTTCGGGGTTCCGGCAGTCAAGGGCGTGGAATTCGGCGACGGATTTGCCGCGGCAGCGCTGCGCGGCAGTGAAAACAATGACCCGATGACCATCGACGAGCACGGACAGGTCCGCATGACCTCCAACCACGCCGGCGGCATTCTCGGCGGCATCACAACCGGTATGCCGCTATTGTTCCGCTGTGCGATCAAGCCAACGCCGTCCATTGGACAGGCGCAGAACACCATCTCCTTCTCCCGCGAGGAAAATGCCACACTGACCGTTCACGGACGGCACGATCCCTGCATTGTTCCGCGCGCCGTTCCCGTCATCATCGCGGCGGCTGCCATCGGCATTCTTGATGCCATGCTGGACTGTGATGCCGCACTCTGATTTTTCTGCAAAGGAATTACGAACATGGACTTAAAAGAACTTCGCGTACAGATTGACGAAATTGACCGCCAGATGGTCGATCTGTTTGACCGCCGGATGCGCATCGCGGCCGGTGTTGCGCAATACAAAAAAGAAAACGGCATTCCGATTCTCGACGAAGGCAGAGAACGTGCCAAGCTCGGTGCAGTTGCTGCCATGGCAAACGAGGATATGGCAGACTACACGCGGATGCTGTACAACTATCTGATGGATATGTCACGCGCGTACCAGGACAAGCTGATGCATCCGGAAGCGGCAGACTGTCCGCTCTGGAGCACGATTGCCCGTGCCATCGACGAAACGCCGAAATGCTTTCCCGGACGCGCCTCTGCCGCAGGAAGGGCACGTGTTGCCTGCCAGGGAACGTGGGGCGCATATTCCCAGCACGCGGCGGACAAGCTGTTTTCCAAGCCGCAGATCGACTTTGTGCCAACCTTTGACGATGTTTTCACCGCAGTGGAAGAAGGCCGGTGTGACTACGGTATCGTTCCGGCGGAAAACAACACCGCAGGCTCGGTGCGCCGCGTTTATGACCTGATGACGGAAAAGCAGTTCCGCATCGTCCGCGCCGTCCGCGTCAAAATCGATCACAGTCTGCTCGTCAACCCCGGTACCCGCCGTGAGGACATTGCCGAAATCGTCTCGCATGAGCAGGCATTGGCACAGTGCGCCGACTATCTGCGCCGGTCCTTCCCAAATGCAAAAATCACCGCGCGCGCCAACACGGCGCTGTCGGCGGAATACGCCGCAAAATCCGGCAGACATGACATCGCTGCCATCGCTTCTCCCGACTGTGCACAGCTGTACGGGCTTGACTGTCTGTCCGAAAACATTCAGATTTCCGACAACAACCGCACGCGCTTCTTCTGCATCTCCAAATCGCTGGAGATTTACCCCGGTGCCGACCGCACATCGCTGATGCTGCGTCTGCCGCATGAGCCCGGCTCGCTTTACCGGATGCTTGCACGCTTCAACGCTCACGGCATCAACCTTCTCAAGCTGGAATCCCGTCCGATTCCGTCAACCGACTTTTCGGTGCTGTTCTGCTTTGAGCTGGAAACCTCGGTCTATGCCGACGAATTTGCGGCACTGATCCGTGAGCTGTCCGATCTGGGTGATGACATGCGGTATCTCGGCAGTTATTCGGAGGTACAGTGATGGACAACGCCCTTCGCATCGGTCTGATCGGCGGCAAGCTCGGACATTCCTACTCTCCGGAGATTCATGCACTGCTCGGCATGACCTATCCGTATGAGCTTCGGGAAGTCGCACCTGCCGAAATCGGTGCCTTTCTCGATACCAACCCGTATGACGGCTTCAATGTCACCATTCCGTACAAAAAGGACATCATCCCGTATCTGTGCGGCATGTCCGAAACAGCCGCCAGACTCGGCTCGGTGAACACCGTTCTGCGCACGCCAGACGGCTGGTGGGGCGACAACACCGACTATGACGGCTTTACCTACATGGTCCGCCGCACAGGATATCATGTCCGCGGCAAAAAAGCGGTGGTGATCGGCTCCGGCGGCGTCAGCCCGACCGTTGCCGCGGTACTTTCCGACCTCGGTGCCGCACCTGTGGTTGTCCTGTCCCACAAAGACAATACGCCCGAAATGCGTTCGCTCCACGCAGATGCCCGTGTGGTGGTCAACACCTCACCTGTCGGCATGTACCCGAACAACGGCACATCCCCGGTTCCCGCCGATGCCTTTCCGGCGATGGAATGTGCGCTCGATCTGATCTACAATCCCTTTGAAACGGCGTTTCTTGCCGATGCACGCGAGCGCGGCTGTGTAACGGAATCCGGCATATCCATGCTGGTCGCGCAGGCAAAGCGCGGCGCGGAGCTGTTCACGGGAACCGATCTGGACGACGCTCTGTGTGACCGTGTCACCGCGCACATGATCGCCTCCCGCCGCAATCTGATTCTGATTGGGATGCCCGGATGCGGCAAATCGACCGTCGGACGGCAGGCGGCAAAGCGCCTCGGACGTGCATTTGTCGATCTGGATGCGGAAATCGAGGCTGCTGCCGGAAAACCGATTCCGCAGATCTTTGCCGAGGACGGGGAGGAGGGCTTCCGCGCGCTTGAGCACCGTGTCATCTCGGAGGTCTGCCGCAGATCGTCGCTTGTCATCGCAACCGGCGGCGGCTGTGTCACACGGCGGGAAAACTACCGTCCGATGGCGCAGAACGGTGTTTTACTCTGGCTGCACCGCGACATTGCACAGCTGCCGACGAAGGGACGTCCGCTGTCGCAAAAGCACACCCCGGCAGCGCTGTATGAGGTCAGACGGCCGCTGTATGAGGCGTTTGCCGACACAAAAGTGGACAACTCGGAAACGATTACAAAAGCCGTCGAGCAGGTTCTGGCCGCATTTTCCGCAGTCCCGGACCGCTTGAGAACATAAACGCGCGCAAACCAAAAATCACGGCTCAGCCGCAGAAACTTCTTCTGTGACTGAGCCGTTTTCATGCTCAGAGCTTATTTGATCAGTCTTGCAATCAGCGCAATCGCTTCCGCATGAGAAGCAGCGCCGTCGGGATTGAGCAGAACCGTACCGTCTGCTCCGACCGCACCGTTGACGATACCGTTTTCAATCGCCCATGCAAATGCCGCACGTTCTGCGGGATCCACCAGATTGCCGTCGGCGAAGGTATCAACTTTGGCGTCTGTTTCCGGTTCGGTTGTTTCAATCACAGCGTCCGGAACGGCATTCTTATACAGATACAGATAGTTGACAATGCCCCTGCGCGTCATCAGCACCTCGGGATCGACATTCGCGGCACAGATGCCGTTTTCAGATGCCCAGCGGATGGCATCAAAGGACCAGATTGCCTTTTCCGTTTCTGCCGACAAGCCAGCCGCGCGCCACAGGTAGGTCAGCAGCGCACCCTGATCCAGCTTTGCATGAGGGAGGATTTCCGTTTCCATCGCATCGCAGAACACGCCTGCTTCATACAGCTCCAGGACATCGGCATAAAACCAGTCATTTTCGGAAACATCGGTAAACGTCATTTCAGGAAGCGCCGGACCGAACACTTCGTTGTAGTCATCCACCCAGAAGAAGTTGACCGTATCGCCGTCCGCGAGAACATAATCCGACATCGCAACGGTCGGGGATTCGCTGTTCACGTCATACATCCAGCCGGAGAGGACACTGTTGCTCTCGCCTGCCGTCAGCGTGACACCGTCGGGGTTCGTAACGGAATAGATGTAATTGCTCTCAATGCCGGTCAAGGTGTAGCCGTCAGCGGCTTCTGCAACTGCGGTCTGCGCATCGGTTCCGGCGGGAACGGTGACGGTGGTGTTCAGCCATTCGGTGTACGCCGTGTGTGCGCCTTCTTCGTGAAGCGTGTCGCCGCGGATGACGACATTGACGGTGATGTCGGGTGTGCCGAACACTTCGTTGTAGTCATCCACCCAGAAGAAGTTGACCGTATCGCCGTCCGCGAGAACATAATCCGACATCGCAACGGTCGGGGATTCGCTGTTC
>SVRM01000074.1 GCA_015064785.1 Oscillospiraceae bacterium | reverse complement strand
CTTACGGAATTTTGCTTCCGAAGCACTCTCTCTTCTGTTTTTATTGCAAGTTTCGCATTTGTTTTACAAATGCATCGGGCTGCGCCCATACCCCTATCTTATTTCTCCGATAAGGACATCACACATTTGCTTGCTTCTCTTGGTATTTTTGATGAATTAGCTTGCTGCTTCAGTGAGATCAGCGGTAGCTGCATCTTCGGGAGCGAGCGTTTCAACAGGTTCGTACAGCTCGAAATTCTTCATCTTCATCTTGGTGAAGACGCTGATACCCTGAATGTTGGGTTCGATCTTGGAGAGGATTTCGGAATTGTAAATGTAGGTATCCTTGTTGAAGACGAGCGGGATGATCGGGCAATCGGTCATCAGGAGCTTTTCTGCTTCGACGAGCTTTGCTGCCATAGCGTCACGGGTTTCTGCTGCATATGCTTCTTCGATGAGTGCATCGTAAGCATCGCTTTCGTAACCGGACATGGAGGGCTTGTCGGAGAAGTCATTGTGTGCGGTGTCCTTTGCGGAGCCGGAGAACGGAACTGCAAACGGAGCAAGCACGGAGAATGCATTGGTGGACAGGGAATGATAGTCAAGTGCGTAAACATCGAAATCAAATTCGCCGGTATCGGGATCTGCAATCAGCTTGTTGGAGTACTGGTTGATACCCTTTTCGTCGAGTTCAACGGTAAAGCCGAGACCTTCCCAAACGGACTTGACGTATTCTGCAACTGCTGCTGCACCGTCACGGCCCTTGTAATAAGTGTAGGTGATCTTGCCGGACTTAACGCCTGCTTCGGAGAGGAGGCTCTTTGCCTTTGCTTCGTCAGCGGTGGGAGAAACGGTGTTGCCTGCGAGGTCACGGAAGGACTGACCGCCGAGGGTGGTTGCGGAAACGGGCTTGGTAACGAGACCGGTAGCCGGTTCGGTTGCATTCAGCATACCTGCGATCTTGGTTCTGTCGAGAGCAACGGAGAGCGCCTGTCTGACCTTTGCTTCGGAGAGAACGCCGTTGTTGCAGTTGATGTACAGGGAGTATGCGGAGAAGGTGTCCTGAACGTGTGCGCCTTCGGTGGTTTCCGGAACGTCAGCGAGGTACAGGATCTGGTCGTCGATGGTGTTCAGGTTGCCGCCCTTGAGTTCGATGGTACCGGTGGTGTAGTCGTAGTTGAACGCAGTGGTTCTGCCTTCTGCGTCAAAACCGAAGTTCATGTTGAGTCTGTACGGGGTAACGTACTTGTCAATCTTGCCTTCCTTGTTGCCGTCCAGTGCGCGGTAGTAGTCGTTTCTCTGGAGGGTCAGGGTCTTACCTGCGGAATCGGGGTCCATGTTCTTGACACAGAAAGGACCGGATGCGAGGGTCGTTGCGGACTTCTTTGCCCAGTATTCAGCGGAGGTGATGTCTGCATAACGGCCGACAACGTCTTCACGCAGAGGAACGAGTGCGGGGGATGCGCAGTATTCGAGGAACAGATCGTAGTCGATCTTGCCTTCGAAGGTGATCTGTAAAAGGGTGGTATCAAGAGCTTCCAGACCGAGGTCGTCGATGGTAGCATCGCCGGCACGGACAGCGCGAGCGTTCTTAATATCGTAGAGCATAGCACATGCAGTGGACTTGTAGTCCGGTTCCAGCAGACGCTTCCATGCGTAGATGACGTCGTCTGCGGAGAGCTGACGGCCGTCGGACCATGCGGTCTCAACGAGCTCGATCTGCATCATGTATTCGTTATCTTCTTCATTTTCGATGATCTTGATGTCCTTGGCAAGCGCATTTTCAAGCTGTCCTTCAGCGTTGATGCGGGTCAGACCCTCATAAACGAGAGAGAAGAACTTGGCAGCGGATGCCTGGGTGTACATCTGTGCAGGGTCCCAGTTACGGATTTCAGAGCCGAGGTATACGGTGATCTGCGCACCCTTGTTTTCCTCTTCTTCCTCTTCTTCGGAGCCTGTGCAGCTGACCATCATACCGGCAATCATCATCATTGCCAGCAACAGTGCCAGAATTCGTTTCATGTGGATAATTCCTCCTCAAAAATGTTTCTTGTGCTTCAGATGCTGTGCTCGCGGACACATTTTGTATTCCTTGCAATCGAATACAAAATCCGACCGAAAGCGCAATATCTTCTTTAACGAATATTATATCATTAATTTCAAAGAATAGCAATAATCTAATCGAAAAAAAACTGCATCTTCATTTGCTTGCACAAAATCGTGGTGAAAAATTGTGCAATTAAGACAATATAATATGGTGTAAAACTAAAAATATGCCGTGGAAATGGAGAAATAAAACGGTGGTTTCTGTAAAAATCACAAAAATATCACAGAAATCACGGGTATTTCACGCATTTGTCACGCAAAACGGGCATGATGCAGTTTACAGCACCATATCTTCAGCCACTTCGGCAAGCGAAGGATAGACAAAATCTGCCCGGTCACACGCATCTGCCGCTTCATGCTGCTCGGGTGTCGTTTCGCCGGAGTAGACCAGCGTCGCCGTAACACCATGGCGGCGGCCGAGTGCAATGTCGGTATACAGTCTGTCACCGAAAATACACATGTCCTCCTTTGCGCAGCCCGTGACCTCACAGATCATCTCGACGGTATCCGCATACGGTTTGCCGAAATAGCGCGGCGTGACACCGGTGGAAGCGGTGACACAGGCGGCGATGGCGCCCGAGTCGGGGATAAAGCCGTTCTCTGTGGGACAGTTGAAGTCGGGATGGGTACAGAGATATTCCGCACCGCCGCGGATCAGACGACATGCGGCATCGAGCTTTTCATACGTCAGCGTGGTATCGAAGCTGGTGACAACAACGTCGGCCTGCTTGGCATCGTTGGGCAGCAGATCGATTCCTGCCGCGCGGAACATAGATTCCAGCTGCGGCGTTCCCATCAGGTATACGCTTTTGCCGGGTCTGTGCAGCTTCAGAAACGCGATGGTGACATCACCTGCGGAGAGAATCTCATCGGGGGTCGCATCAAAGCCGAGCCGCGTCAGCTTTTCCAGATAGAAGTCTCCGGAATGGGAGGCGTTGTTCGTGAAGAACAGCACACGCTTTCCCGCTGCACGCAGACGGCGGATGAAATCGACGGCAAACGGAAATACGCGTCCGCCAAGGTAGATGGTCCCGTCCATATCAAAGATATAGAGCGTTTTGTTCTGTAAAACTTCATTCATATCAAGACAGTGCTCCGATCGTATCAAAATAAGACAGTGCCGCACCGATGACGGTCGCATACCGGGAGTGGCTCGGAATACGGAAGTTGACATCAAACATGTTTGACAGGTTGTCAAAGGTAGGCTGTGCCTGCGGAAGCACCGTCAGGTTGCCGGTGAGCACAATATCACGCAGTCCATAAGAGCGTCCTGCGAAAATACTCATCATCGCCGTCGTTTCAAACACGAGATTGATGATGCCGAGTGCCACATCGGCTTTGCTTGCGACATCGCTGACCTTGCCGAAGTTGGCGGCGGTCATGTTGCCTGCAAGAATTTCTTTGGTGGTCATATCCTTGATCTGCAAATCGATGTTTTCCAGAGAACCGTCCTGAGCCAGTGTCACAATATGGTCAATGGAATCCATGTTCAGCATTTTTTTGGAAAGACCGACCAGCGTACCGCCGCCGACACCGGTACCGCCGAGGTATGTTACCATCGGATGCATGGCGTCATTGGGATATGCGCAGTGGGAGATTGAGGTGCCGGTACCCATGGAAACAATGATGGCTTCCTTCAGTCCCGACAGATAAATACCGCCGTAACCGACACATTGGAATTCACCGACATGCGAACAGGGTCTGCCGTACAGCGGCTTATCGATATACGACGAGCCGACACCGGTAATCATGACCTGCTCCACATCGTCCAGCTCCAGGGCGTTTGTCGACAGGAACTTGCCAAACGCACCGTAAACAGAGGTCAGCGGATCGGTTGCGCGGACAGACATCGGTTCAATCAGCTTCATATCCTCGGAAAAACCGACGATTTTCGTAGTGGAACCGCCAATGTCAATACCAATGATGGTTTTCATGTCCGGAATGTCCTTTCGTTTGGTAAACCGGGAAACGGCTGCTTGCCTGAGAATAAAAGGAAAGAGCTGCCGCGTTGGAAAACACGGTAGCTCCGATCCGTGGTATTCCCGGTATAGTGCAGTGAATTACTTCAGTGCAGCGATGATGTCTTCCGCCCACTTGACAGACGTCGCCTTTTCTTCGTCGGTGACCTTGCCGAGGAACGGAATCTTGCCGCACTTGACGTACAGAACGTTGTCAATGACATTGGTGCCGGCAGCCTTTGCAGCGTCGATATATTCCTTTGCGGAGCCCTCGGGACCGTCGATAAGGAATGCGACATTTGCACTTCTTTCCTTGGTCATTTCGGGAACCATACGGCGAAGATCGTCATGCGGTACGGAAGCGACGAAAATGGTCAGACGTTCCTTGTCACACGGATATGCCAGCGGCAGCTTGTCCCACTTGCAGCTCTGTGCGTTTGCGATCGCTTCGCAGAAACCCTCCATCTTCTTCTTCTTCGAGTAGCAGATAACGCGCATTTTCATGATAGTTGTCCTTCCTTTCTGAATCGTATATTCGGGGATTTTTATCCTATCATATAGTATACCATAAATTTTCCGTTCTGTATAGTCTTTTTGTGGAAAATCTGAAAATTTTTTTCGCTGAATGATCCGGCGGCACTTGTGATCGATGAAATCCGAAATGTGAATAAAATATGAAATAAATGTTACATTTCATGAAAATACATTGACAAACAGCAGAAAAATCGGTATGATATCATATATATCTATGATGCATTATGAACCGAATTTCAAAAGACAGAAAGGATCCAAACACCATGTTTGAAGAATTCAAGAATCTGCTGGTTGAGCAGATGAATATTGACGAAGCTGATATTACGCCCGAAGCTGAGCTGGTTGCCGATCTCGGTATCAATTCGCTTGAGCTTGCTGATCTCGTGTTCAGCTGTGAAGCCAAATACAACATTGAAATCGACGAAGATGACTACAGAAAGTTCGTTACCGTCGGTGACGTGATTGCATATCTCGAAGAACACCACGCATAAATCAGTACCATGGAAAGACCGGGCGGCTCGCAGCGGTCTTTTTTGTTAAAGTAAGGAAAGGAATATGATATCATGAAACATCGCATTTCTTCTTTTGCGCTTGCTGCGCTGATGGCTGCCTCCGCACTGGCTTCCTGCGGTGATGCGGCTGTAACGGAGACAAAGGATTCCGGTAGTGCACCCACAGTGACGGAAGCGGTCACACAGGCACCGTCCATTTATGACAATCTGCCCAAGGAGGATTATGGCGGATACGAATTCCGTGTTCTCAACAACGTCTCCAACTTTGCATACACGAACTTCGGTCTGGAAGGGCAGACGGGTGAGGCGCTGGATGACGTCATTTTTGAACGCAATGCCAAGGTTGAGGAGGCACTCAATGTCAAGCTCACCATCACCGACATGGGCTGGGAAGACAACCAGAAGGCGATCAATACGACAGTTCCCGCAGGTGAAGATGCCTACGACATCTACTTCAACGAGCTGCATTTCGTGCTTGGACAGGCGCTCAACGGCTATCTGCTTGACTACACCGATATCGATTCCTTCAATTTTGACAATGTCTGGTGGAACAAGGGTGCCATCGAATCCGCATCTATCGGTGATTCCATTTACGCGGCGTTCGGCGATCTGCATCTGATGTATTATGAATGCTTCTTCCCGATCGTTTTCAACAAGCAGATTCTGAACAATCTGGACCTTGATGACCCTTATCAGCTGGTGAACGACGGCAAGTGGACGCTTGATGCCATGATGACCATGATGATGGCGGCAAAGCAGGATATGGACGGTGACGGCAAGTGGACGGTTGCTGACCAGTATCCAATCGGCGTCTGGGAGCACAATGTTAACGGTCTGCTCGTTTCCGCCGGTGCGGATGTTCTGACCAAGAACAAGGACAACATCCCGGTCTGGGAGGGACTTGACGAGCATTTCATCAATGTATATGAAAAGCTGGTCGCATCCGCATTTGCCGATAAGACCAACAATGTCGCCAATGCATCCGGCTTCAAGTCTGAGAACGGCTCAGAGGTTCTGCATGTCATGATGCAGGAGGGCAAGGTGCTGTTCTACATCGAGCCGCTCGGTTCCGTCAAGAAGATGCGCGATGTCGATTATGAAATCGGTGTTGTTCCGATGCCGAAGTACGATGAAGCGCAGGAAGAATACCGCTCTTACATCTATCACGGTGCCGGTGCGATGGGTATTCCGAAGACCAATTCCGATCCGGAACGGACCGGTGTGATCTGTGAATATCTGTCGGCATACTCGCACGAAACGGTCCGTGAAACCTACTTCAATGAAACACTGGACTTCAAGTATATTCAGGACGAAGAAGGACAGAAGATGCTTGATATCATCTTCTCAAACGGTACGGTTGATCTGACCGCAGTTTATGGCTGGGGTTCTGCTATGACAACGATCCGCGGACAGTTGTTCAAAGGAAAGTCGGATATCGTTTCCATGGTGGAAAAGCGCGCAGCAAAAATCGAATCGGGTATTGCCGATACGGTGGAAGCACTGGCCAATGTCGAAGGTTAATTTCCGATATATACAAAAGCAGGATGTCTATGCGGCATCCTGCTTTTTGTATGCAATTTTATGTGCGCGAAAGGAGAATGCCGACAGCGCCGCCGACACCCCGCACGGTGTACTCGCCCATGCCTGCGGGCAGGAAATAGGAGACGCCTGCGGACAGGGGATATTCCTCGCCGTTGTATGAGAGGACGCCCTCGCCGTTTGTAACGAGTACAGAAACAAAGCTGTCATCGCCAACGATGAAGGTCTCGGCTGCACGGACGGTGTGCTGCTCGACGTGGAAGTACTTGGAGTCGGCAAGACAGTGGGGATCCTGATTGCCGTTCACATACTGCAAGGCTTCCACTTCTTCTTCGGTGAAGTGACGGGAGCAGGCAACCGCATCGTCGATGTGCAGGGCGCGCAGAGAACCGTCGGACTGGCGGCGGTTGTAGTCATAGACACGGTAGGTCGTATCGCAGTTCTGCTGGATTTCTGCGAGCAGAATACCGGAGCCAATGGCGTGGATCAGACCGGCTGGAATGAAGAACACGTCGCCTGCCTTGACGGGGACATAGTTCATCAGATCTTCCAGCGTTCCGTTTTCAATCGCGGAGCGAAGTTCGGCCTGCGAAAAGTCACGGTTGGTGCCGAAGATCAGCTCCGCACCCATTGCCGCTTCCAGAACAATCCACATCTCGGTCTTGCCGCGCGGATCGGCACAGCCTGCCGCCTGCGCATAGGCATCGTCCGGATGCACCTGAATGGACAGCTTGTCGCGTGCGTCGATGAATTTGATGAGCAGGGGGCACGCGGGATCGGTATTGCCCTTGGCAAGCAGCTCGGGGTATTCCTCAATGAGCTTGTCAATGCGCTGTGCCATGTATTCGCCGCTGATGATGAAGCCGGGATTGTCGTCACGCGCGGACATCATCCATGCTTCTGCGATGTTGTCCAGCTTTGTCTGAAAGCCAAAGCAGTCACGCATACGGTTGCCGCCCCAGATGGTGGACCGGCAGACGGGAGAAAGCTGCATCGGATATAAAACGGGTGTATTCATAGTTTTGGTTCCTTTCAATCAATCATTTGTATCAGCCAAAATCAGAATTGGTGCCGCCGCCCACGGATGACAGAGGCTGGTGTTCCATTTCTGATCTTTGCCCCATGCCTCATACAGCGTTGTTGCACCTTCGGCAAGCATATTACACCAGCCGTCGGGGGATTTCATCATGGTCAGTGCCAAATCGCGCCGTCCGGCACGGCAGAGTGCGGTCAGCATGAAATAGGACATATAAACGCCCATGCAGTAGCCGCGGTCGAGAATGAGGTTGACGATCGCATCACGTGCGGCAGAATCGCCGGTCAGCCGATCCAGACCGAAGTACAGCGGCATGAAGTTGGAGTGAGATGCGGTATGTGCAGTGTCCTCCGCGTCGGTGAACAGATGCTGTTCTGGATCATAGAACGCGCGGATGTAGGCGGCTGCGGTCTGTCCGGTGTAAGCGGCATCGGTCGGTTTTCCGAGCAGCACACGGATTTCGTCCATGTCGCGCAGCATTCCGTACCAGAAGGCATTGATGACGTTATGCACACCGGGACCGATCGGTTTCTTTGCCGGGAAATCATAGTTGTCGCGCAGGTTTTCCGGCCAGTCGATCAGATTCCATGTGTCAACGCTCTCAAGCAGTCCGTCTCCGCGGTCGAATTGGCGGAAATAGGACACGGCGCGCTCGCAGTAAGGTGCCAGCTCTGAAAGTGTCTGTCTGTCGCCGGTATGGCGGTAGTACCACAGAAGCTGGTGCGGGTACTGCATGGAATAGTCGGCAATTTCCTGCATGAAAGAGCAGGGCGCGACGGTCATGATGCTGTCGGTGATGAAGGTGGAGCGGGCATATTCGTACAGCGCCTTTTTCATCATCGTGCCGTCACCGGTAATCAGCGTATGTGCTGCGGAGGAAACGGTGCCGTCACCGAGGTACTGTCCTTTTTCGCGCGTTGGACAGTCCATGTAGACCTCCTGCGTCGCGTATTTCATTGTGTCGGCGCACAGCCGCCAGATACGGGACAGCGTTTCGTCGTCCGTCGGGCAGGCAACGGCTTCTCTGTACGGATAGTGCCGTACCTGCATCCGGATATCCTCCTCGCGCAGTGTACAGCCGACCGGCAGAATCAGCTGGAAGTACCGCATTCCGCGGTAATCATACGGCACAAGAATGTCCTCACCGCCCGACAACGTCCAGAATTCCTCATAGACGCAGTTGCAGCGCATCTGATAACGGACACAGCCGTCCTCGTCCAGCTCCTCGCCGCAGCGGATGATAATCTTTGTGCCGGGCAGACCCTTTGCGCGGAGGGTCAGTGAGCCGATGCATTCAAACCCGATATCACCGTTCAGCGTGGCTGTACCGTCGGGATTGACGGAACGGCGAACGGATGCCGGTTGGATTTCATATACATCGAGCATCGCTGTCGGCTGGGCGCAGAAGACATAATCGGTATGCGCACGAAGAACGGCATAGTCCCATGTACTGTCGTCGTAATCGGGACGCTCGAAGCCGACCTCATGGACGCGGCTGTCAAAATCCTCTGCAAACTGCGTGTCGTAGCCGAATTTCCGTGTACCGGTATAACCGGTGTGGCGGGCATATTTCCATGTCGGATCGGTTGCAAGCAGCAGCGTATCGTCTGCGTACAGTGCTGCGCACAGCATATGTCTGTGATCGGCGGAAACCCAGACGCGGTTGTAAAGCCCCTGATAATAGGTGTGGACCGCGATGACATTGTCACCGGGGTGCAGATAGCGGGTAATGTCGACGGTGTTATAATAATAGTGGAACGGGTAGCCGGGTGTCGGACCCTGCGTGACGAAAACACCGTTGACATAGAGCTTATAATAGTCGTCTGCCGTCAGATACAGAATGGCCTTCTCCGGACATGTATCCAGAGAGAATGAGCGGCGGAACAGGATATGACTGTTTTCCAGCGATGCGTCGTGCCGGTTGTCATACGGCTGGGCTTCTCTGTGAAAAACATCCAGCGGCTCCAGCGGCGCAAAGCGCGGTGTTGTGATGCATAAAGCATTATGAAGCATAGGCTTGTCCTCAATATTTGTAGCCGCAGTGAGAGAGGAATTCCTTCGCCATCAGTGTTGCGCCGATCTGGTTCGGATGGACGCGGTCCCATGCAAGATAGGAGGAATGGCGGATCTTGCAGAAGTTTTCAAACATTTGCTGAAAATCAACAAAGATACAGTTGTACTCTTTTGCAAGTCTGCGGCAGATATCGCAGTACTCGTCCATACGTGCGCGCATCATGTCCTTGCGGTTCGGCTCGATGTAGTAGGGGGTAATGAGAAAGACCCCTTTGACGCGATCTTTGATTTTCTCGATCATTTCGCGCAGGTTGGCTTCATATTCCACGGGATCACAGGCATATTCGGTCAGTGCCGGAACGTCGAATTGACGCCAGACATCGTTGATGCCGATGCAGATGGAAACCCACTGGGGGTTCAGATCGACGACGTCACGGTCGAAGCGGTTCTTCAGATCGCGGCTGGTGTTGCCGGAGGTGCCGGAATTGGTGATGCGCAGAAATACATCGGGGTAAGATGCCGTGAGCAGGTTTTCGATAACGCGGACATAGCTGTGTCCGAGGTTGTCGAACATTGCATCGGCAACGGGCTGTACAGAACCCATATCGGTGACAGAGTCGCCCGCAAAAACGATGCGGTCGCCGTTTTCAAAAAGAAGTGCCATGGTGATATCCTCTCTTTATGCTTTATTTTGTGCGGCAAGCATGGCGTCTGCTGCGCGCATGATGGCGTATTTTCCGGATTCGTAGGTCAGGCCGCCCTGAAGGTATGCCGTGTACGGCGGACGCAGCGGACCGTCAGCGGAAAGCTCAATGGACGACCCCTGGGTGAACGCACCGGCTGCCATGATGACCTCGTCCTTGTAGCCGGGCATCGCCCACGGTTCGGGTGTGACAAAGGCATCGACCGGAGAGCCGGACTGAATGCCGCGGCAGAAGGCACACAGACCCTCGGGGGTGCCGCACTGGATTGCCTGAATGATGTCGTGCCGGTCATCGCACCAGCGCGGCTCAACAACACATCCGAGTGCTTCAAAAATGTATGCGGCAAGTGCGGCTGTTTTCAGCGCCTGTGCCGTCGTGTGCGGTGCATAGAAAAAGCCCTTGTACATCGAACGGTTCTGTCCGAGTGTTGCGCCGACCTCCAGCCCTGTTCCGGGCGAGGTCAGACGGTAGGAGGCAAGCTCGACCGCACGTGCGGAGCCAGCGAGATAACCGCCGGATTCCGCCATACCGCCGCCGGGGTTCTTGATGAGCGAACCGACGATCAGGTCAGCACCGACAGCTGCCGGTTCTGTGTCCTCGGTGAACTCACCGTAGCAGTTGTCTACCATGACATAGGCGGTTTCGGAATGCGCGCGGACGACCTTTACGATTTCTCCAATCTGTGCAACGGAGAGCGTCGGGCGGTTGAGATAGCCCTTGGAACGCTGGATGAAAACCACCTTGACGCGCGCACCGAGTGCATCAAGCGTATCAGCAATCGCAGGCAGGTCGACAGAACCGTCTTTGCGCAGATCGATCTGGCGGTATTCGACGCCGAAGTCTTTCAAGGAGCCGTTGCCGTTGTTATCCTCTGCGCCGATGACTTCATTGAGCGTGTCATACGGACGGGAGGTGACGGACAGCAGAATGTCGCCCGGGCGGAGCAGACCGAACAGACCTATGGTCAGTGCGTTGGTGCCGTTGGCAATGGAATGGCGGACAAATGCAGCTTCCGCACCGAAAACGTCGGCATAAATTTTATCGAGTGTATCGCGTCCCATATCGTCGTAGCCGTAGCCGTTGGTGCCGGCAAACAGTGCCTCGGAGACACGGTGTTCGGCAAACGCGGACAGCACGCGCTGGGTGCCGCGGAAGGCTGTCGCATCAAACTGTGCAAAGCGTTCGGCAAGCGCGGCTTCTGCCTCAGCCGTCAGTGCGAGAATTTTTTCGGAGAAGGGTTTGATTTCCATGGTGAGATCCTTTCATTGATAGTCAAGAACGTGTTTTTTGAACGTGTTGCCGCGCACCTCAAAATTCGGGAAAGCGTCAAAGCTGGTGCAGGCGGGCGAGAGAATGACGATGTCACCTGGCTCTGCCGCATCGCGTGCCGCATCAATGGCATCGGTAAAGCCGGGCACATTGCAGACCGGAACACCGCTGGATGCAAATTCCGAGCTGTTCTCCAGTGCCTGCGCGATTTTGTCACGGGAGGCACCGGTCAGAATGACGGCTTTTGCATGTTCGGACAGCGGCTTTGCCAGACTGTCAAACGGCACACCCTTGTCGGCACCGCCGAGAATAACGATCAGCTTCTGCCGGAATGCATAGAGTGCCGCAATCGTGCGGGTTGGAGAGGAGTCAATGGAGCTGTTATAGTACCTGACACCGCCGCGCTCACAGACAAATTCCTGTCTGTGCGCAACACCGCCGAAGGTCTTTGCAACGTCGGCGATCGTATCGGGATCAACATATCCGCGGACAGCGGCGATGGCGGTCATGTAGTTTTCGACATTGTGCCGTCCGGGCAGGAGAATGTCGGAGACGGCGAGAATCGGGAAGGGTTCTTCTCCCGCATCCGCGGCGATGACAATCTCCCCATTTGTCTCAAAAATAGCAGCATCGGCAGGGTGTTCTGCGTTGTCGGCAAGACAGTCGGACAGATCGTGCACCGAGGAGAAGTATGTGACATGACCTGCGGCGCGGGATGCCATTGCGCGGGTCAGCTCGTTTTCATAATTGAGGATCAGTCTGCCGCCGCGTGCCTGATTTGCGAAAATCTCCATTTTCGCATCGGTGTATTCCTCCATGTCAGTGTGCCAGTTCAGATGGTTCGGGGTGACATTGGTGATACAGGCGGCGTGCGGCCACGGCTGGAAGCTGCGTCCGGTTTTGAGTGCTTGCAGCTGGAAGCTGGACAGCTCTAACACGACATAATCGTTTTCCGTGATGGATTCGATTTCCGGAAGCAGGGGCTTTCCGATGTTGCCGCCGACGTAAACTGTCCGCTGTGCCGCTTCTTTTTTCGCCTGTGCCGACAGCATCGTGTAAATCAGTGTCGTGGTTGTGGTCTTGCCGTCGGAGCCGGTCACCGCAAAGACGGGTGCGGGGCAGAGTGCCAAAAACACCTCCATCTCGGAGGTCAGCGCACAGCCTGCCTTTTGTGCTGCGAGAAATTCGGGCAGGTCGGGACGGATGCCGGGAGCCTTGAAGATCACATCCTCACGGATGTCGGCAAGGTAGTCCTCGCCGAGCCGCAGGGTGACACCTTTTGCGGTGAGTGTGTCTGCAAGCGCACCGAGTGCGTCGGCGGTCTTTTTGTCACGCCCGACGACCACGGCACCGCACGACAGCAGAAAATCAATGACCGGTGTATTGGAGATGCCAAGCCCGACAACCGATACGGTTTTGCCGCGGATCGCATCGCGAAAGGCTTCTAATTTCTGGTTCATGGGAGTTCCTTTCTGTATCGGATAGATTCTGATATATATTATATAGACTTTTTCCGATTTTATCAAGTGCTTTTCAAAAAAAAGACAGCACACGGAGAAATTTCCGTGTGCTGAGATGCGTTTTGGCTGTGTTTACTTGATGATGTTGACGCGGATGACGCTTTCCATGGAAGCAATGGTTTCCGCAGCATTGTCCGGAATCGGACCGCCGATTTCAAGAATGGTATACGCATAATCCTTCTTGGACTTGTTGATCATGTTTTCAACGTTGATGCCCTGAGAGGAAATGATCGCGGTGATGTTGTTCAGAACACCGGGGACATTCTTATGGGAGATGCAGATACGAGCATCGCCCGTGTGCGGCAGGGAAACATCGGGATAGTTGACGGAGTTGCGGATGTTGCCGGTTTCCAGGTATTCAATGAGTTCCTTTGCCGCCATGACAGCGCAGTTGTCCTCCGATTCCTCAGTGGATGCACCAAGGTGCGGAATGGCGATGATGCCGGGAACGTTGACGGTTTCCTCGGTCGGGAAGTCGGTGACATAGCGTGCGATCTTGCCGGACTGCAGCGCTGCCTTGATGTCATCGGCGACAGCGAGGTCTGCGCGGGAGAAGTTGAGGATGCGGACGCCGTCCTTCATCTTTGCGATATTGGCTGCATTGAACATGCCGCGGGTTTCGGGTGTGGAGGGAACATGCACGGTGATATAGTCGCACTTCTCGAAAATTTCGTCAAGGCTTGCTGCCTTTTCGATCTTTCTGGACAGTCTCCATGCGGAGTCGATGGTCATGTAGTTGTCGTAGCCGATGACTTCCATGTGCATATCATTTGCGGCGTTGGCAACGAGCGCACCGATGGCACCCAGACCGATGACGCCAAGCTTCTTACCGGCGATCTCACAGCCTGCAAACTTGGACTTGCCCTTTTCGACCTGCTTTGCGACGTCCATATCGTCGGTCTTGACAAGGTTCTTTGCCCATGCCGCACCGTCGATGACGTCACGGGATGCGAGCATCAGACCGCAGACGACGAGCTCCTTGACGGCGTTTGCGTTTGCACCGGGGGTGTTGAAGACAACGATGCCTTCTTCTGCACAGCGGTCAACGGGAATGTTGTTGACGCCGGCACCGGCACGTGCGATGGCCTTCAGCTCGGGATTGAACTGCATGTCATGCATGACAGCAGAGCGTACCATAATGGCGTCGGGATTCTGTACATCTTCACCGACGGTGTACTTGTCGGCGCAGAAGTTGTTCGTTCCGACCTTTGCGATTTTATTGAGCAGCTGAATGTTATACATAACGGTGTTCCTCTTATGCTTTCGGATTGTTCTTTGCGAAGTCTTCCATGAACTTCACGAGTGTTTCGACACCCTCGATGGGCATCGCGTTGTAGATGGATGCGCGCATACCGCCGACGGAACGATGCCCCTTGATGTTCTTGATGCCGGCAGCATCGGCTTCCTTGGCAAACTTCTTGTCAAGTGCTTCATCACCTGTGACGAACGTGACGTTCATCATGGAACGGTAATCCTTTTCAACCGGTGCGATATAGTAATCCTGATTGTCAAGATAATCGTACAGGATGGCTGCCTTCTTGACGTTGTATGCCTTCATTGCATCCAGACCGCCCATGTCGAGAATCCATTCGTAAACGAGCTTTGCCATGTAGATTGCATAGCAGGGAGGCGTGTTGTACATGGAATCATTGTCAGCCATGGTCTTCCAGTCGAGCATGACGGGGGTTTCGGGGCGAGCCTTGCCAAGCAGGTCTTCGCGGACGATGACGACGGTCAGACCGGCGGGCGCCATGTTCTTCTGTGCGCCTGCATAGATGACACCGAACTTGGTGACATCAACCGGTTCGGAAATGATGCAGGAGGACATATCGGCAACCAGCGGGATATCACCGGTGTCGGGAATGTAGTTAAACTTGGTGCCGTAGATGGTATTGTTGAAGCAGACATGGACATAGTCTGCATCGGGACGGATGTCCTCGCGGGTGATCTGCGGAATATAGGTGAAGTTCTTATCCTTGGAGGATGCGATTGCCTTGACATCGCCATACTTCTGCGCTTCGTCAAATGCCTTCTTGGAGAACTGACCGGAGACGATATAATCTGCCTTGCCGGAGCCGTTGAGAAGGTTCAGCGGAACGGATGCAAACTGGGTGGAAGCACCGCCCTGGAGGAAGAGGACCTTGTAGTTGTCCGGGATGTTCATCAGGGTGCGGAGCTTTGCCTGTGCATCGGCGATAATTGCTTCATAAACCGGAGATCGATGGCTCATCTCCATAACGGACATGCCGGAATCCCCGTAACAGACCAGCTCGGAAGCAGCCTTTTCAAGGACGGGAAGGGGCAGCATGGAGGGGCCTGCAGAAAAATTGAATACTCTGTTCATAACGAATCTCCTTTTGTTTTTGGATGGTGTATCTATCCGGTGCGGCTTGTACGGATGCGTACCTTGTCACATTTGCCGGATTACTTGATATCATACCACTTTTTGAAAGATTTGTCAATAGATAATTGCAAATCGCGTGAAAAAAATAACGAAAATTGCATAAAAATGCTTGATTTTCACCGTGTACTTGCAGAATTATGAAAGTTCAGCGGTACAGAATTGGCGTATCGAAGCCGCGCAGACCTTTTTCATCGATGAACTCTGCGCGAACGAAGCGGTCAAAGGGACGAAGAATGAATTCTGCCTCTGTTAAACCGTCTCCCGAAACGCTGCGTGCGCTGTGCCAAACGGAGCCCGTGAAGAATACAATCTGCGAAACCGGATCGCAGGTATAGCGGACACGGCGATCCTCGCTGCCTTCAATTTTCTCCACGGATACCGAGAATCGCGGTCCCTGTGTCGCCATGATGCGTCCCGCACGGATGGCATCGAGGATGGCTTCTTCGGTCAGTGCATCCGCCTGTACATAGATATAGGAAAGGCACGCTTCATTCTGGTAAAAGTGGCTGTCGTCGGCACACATGGAGGAAAAGACCTTGCCGCGGACCGCAAGCTGATCGATGACCTCGCCGGAATACGGACGGCAGTTGCGCGGCAGTCCTGAAACGGAGTTGTAAATTTCAATGCCGTCAAAACCGTCGAGGGGCATGATCTGCTCACAGGTTTCCAGTGACCACGCGGGATGGGCAAGTATTGCGATACCGCCGACTGCATGAATCGCATCCACAATATCCTGTGCGGTATAGGTACCGTTTGCCAGCTTCTGATCGATCTTCGCCGGCTCTTTTTCGCCGATGGCAACGATATGGAATACGCCCGCCAGGACATCCGCACCGTTGATGTTGTATTCACAGCCGCGCAGCAGCAGCATTCCATCCTCTGTCATGCGGGTCTCGGAGTGCTTCCAGTGATCGGTCAGCGACAGAAAATCGTATCCGTTTTCCCGGTAAAGTGCGATGACTTCCTCCGGTGTTTTCTTACCGTCGGTTACCGTTGTATGCGTGTGCAGGTTGCCCTTATACCATGTTTTTCCGTTTGCGTCAATAAAC
>SVRM01000073.1 GCA_015064785.1 Oscillospiraceae bacterium | reverse complement strand
ATATGTATCTGGATCTGAACTGCAGCTATGACTTTGGCGGTTCGTTCGTCCTGCTGCGCGATGTCACGATGGGTAAAAAAGATGACTTTGTGTCCAGATGGAAAAAATTAGAAAACCGTGCAAACGCGGCGCTGGACAAGCTGTATGAACAGTACACCGCGATAGAGGCGGAAGGCTGATCGGTTTTGTCGGTGATGCATCGCTTTCCCTGTACAAAGACCTCAGCGTTATTTATTTCAACCAGAAGCTGATTCACGATTTTGATCTTGAAGATCCGTATACGCTTGTTCTGGACGGAAAGTGGACCGTGGATAAAGTTCTTGAAATGACATCTGCTGTCAACGCCGATGTGAACGGTGACGGAAAAATGACCATTGGTGATGATCTTTTCGGATATTATTATCATGCAGTGCCGCAGCGTACATGGCAGACTGCAACGGAATTTTCATCGATTGCATACGATGAACAAGATATGCCGTATATGACTCCGATCATGGCTGCTCCTTTCCGTAGTGATGCAAATTACAATCTGTAGCTGTTTTCTTCAATGCTTCTTGCTCACGCTTCCATGCCTCAAATTCAGCCCGACTTTCTTCGGTCGAAAAGAACTTGATGATGCCCGGCAGCAGCATATCTGCGATGGCTTCTTGCTCTTCACGCGGAATCTCCCACCCGCCGTGTATGTCTGTCAGAATGGCGATCAGCTTCCGGCGAAATTCATCGGTGTTCAAGGACAGAAGATCAATGCAATAGTAATTGGAATGAATGTCGCTTAACAGTTCGATGATTCTGTTTTTGATTTCTTTGAGATTCAAGATTGTCCTACTCAAGATGCCTGTTGGGATTTATCGCAGCTTTTTAATAATCATTTCGGCAACGCCATGTATCCGGTGGGCAGGGGAATGATGTCCATCTCCTGCACGCTCGGATCACGCGGCAGAACGCAGGACCCTCTTTTCATGTATATGCCGAATTTGACATAATGAATGGCGAGTTATCGAAACTCACAATAAAATATGACTTTCAGAAAAACGTCAGCGTGAGTTTTGATAATTGTAATGAATCCAACTGCGGATCTCTATGGGAAATCAGACGTCGTCTGTCACTCAATGCAATAGATAAACCATGGTAACATCTAAAAACACGACAAAGCAATGAAAAACTATAATGACGGAAACCCTGATAACCCAATAAAAAGACCTGCAAATCATGTATCATCCATGAATGCAGGTCTTTCTTCATATAAAGCTTTTGGGGAGATCGATGAAATTCCAATCAAACATTATTTTTCATCGATCAGATGAACGGTATCCCTTATTTCTTGGCACGGAAAGAGGGATCCATCATACGGACGAGGATCGTTGCGACCTCGGCACGGGAGATGGTGTTGTCGGGCATAAACTCTCCTGCGTTGTTACCGATAACAATACCGGCGCGGTAGAACTTATAAATCGCCTGCTCATACTTGGTATTGCAGTTCTTGACGTCGGGGATGGAACCAACTGCAACGGTGTTGATCTCCTTGAACGCTTCTGCGGGGAGTGCGCGCGAGAACATATAGACATATTCGCTTCTGGTAATCTTTTCTGCCTGACGGCTCGAAAGGTCGGTATCAATGATATCGTGCTCCAGTGCATATGCCATGTACGTGCTGTACCAGACATCCAGGCCGACAGAAATATCTCTGTTCGGATCGCCGCCGTTGTACAGAATGTTCATGCAGACCGCCAGCTTGACGGCTGCCGCTACGGTCAGCTGATCATTGGGCGCATACGTCGTTGCGGTCGTACCGTTCAGAAGTCCCATCTGATGGGATGCTTCAATGTAGGAGTATCCCCAATGTCCGCCGCAGTCGGTGAACGGGAACACATAGACTTCTTCCAAAGCCTTGAAGGTATACTCTGCGTAATACTTTGTCGTCTTGAATCTGCCGGAGCCTGTGACTTCCGTCGATAGATCTGCCCACTTGCCGTTGATATAGGCTCTGCTGTCTTTCTTGAAATCGTCTTCAAAGAAATAATCGCTGCCATTCTTGGAAAATTCGATCTTTACTGTATATTCGGTGCCGGGACGGAATTTTTCATCTGCCGGCAACCATGTCACGGAATCGACCTTATATTTGTCAATCGCAGTCTTCGCTGTCGATGCCGGAATTCCGTTTACGGCTGGTTCATCGACGGTAAAGACGAAGTTATTGAGAATCTGGCTGTCGAGTGCTTTGACGGTGTAATCGAAGACATAGACCGCTTCCGTCGGACTGATGATAACGGTTGTATCACTGTAAACGTCAAGTTCTTTCCAATAAGCGCGTCCGTCCGGGCTGAAGACTGTTTTGGAATCCTTGGTATTGACACGGACGCCGATTCCCACATTGTCACCCTTCTTGAAAACGTCAAGCTCTTTGTTGAACATGGTGTACTGCACTTTATTCAGAACAACATTGCTGCTGACCGTGGCGGTTCTGTCAAGCGGACCGTTGTGATACGGCGCATCAAGATCGGAGATGGTGATCTCCTTAATTTCCTGCTTTTTGATAGCAACATCAACATACACCGTCATTTTGCTTGCGCATCTGTCATGAACAACATACGACTCACTGATTTTTTTACCGTTGTACTCTACCGTATAAACGTTATTTTGATGTACCTGACCGTCGTTTGATCCGGCCCATGCAAAGTAGTAACCTGCTCTCGGCTGCAGCGTCACAGCAACTCTGACGGATTCACCTGCCAGGCTGGCGGGAATCAAGTTATCGTACGTATAACCATTATATTCAAAAGATGCATCGGAAATATAATAATAGGTATTATCTTCAACGGTAAATTTCGGAAATGCTTCGCCGCTGACAAAGTCACCGGATTCCAGCTTGATCGTTTTCAGATTGTCAATATACTTGTCCGGTTCAATGACTGTATACGATTTTGTAAGGCATGTGCCGGTCGTGGGTCTGGATGCCTGCGGTATCCACCGCGTATAGTCAACCGTTAACGTCACTGTACCGGGCTTGAGAAAATGGATTTTGAGATTCTGGCCGCCGGTGGAAACAAACTCCGCAACCGTGGTATCGCTGAGGGAGGAATTATAGTTGACCATATCCTCCGAGTTTCCGACCTTGGGTTTCTCCACTGTGATTGTGGATCCGGCATAAACGGTTTCCGCGCTGACCGCGAGTACCATCAGAGACATCAGTGCGATCACGCTGATGAGCAGAATCAAAAGTTTTTTTGTGCGTTTCATGATTGATTCTCCTTTTTATGAAAATCGAGTCAGTCGGGGAACAGAATTTGCCTGTTCCCCGAACAAACTGTGCCGGGATATAATCATTTCTTTGAGCGGAAGGATGTATCCATCATACGGACGAGGATCGTTGCGACCTCTGCACGGGAAATGGTATTGTCAGGCATAAATTCACCCGCACTGTTGCCGATGACGATACCGGCGCGGTAGAACTTATAAATCGCCTGCTCATACTTGGTATTGCAGTTCTTGACGTCGGGGATGGAACCAACTGCAACGGTGTTGATCTCCTTGAACGCTTCTGCGGGAAGTGCACGCGAGAACATATAGACATATTCGCTTCTGGTAATCTTTTCTGCCTGACGGCTCGAAAGGTCGGTATCAATGATGCCGTGCTCCAGTGCATACGCCATGTACGTGCTGTACCAGACATCCTTGCCAACGGAAATATCGGTGTTCGGATCGCCGCCGTTGTACAGAATGTTCATGCATGCTGCCAGCTTGACGGCTGCTGCAACGGTCAGCTGATCATTGGGCGCATATGTCGTTGCGGTCGTACCGTTGAGCAGTCCCATCTGATGGGATGCTTCAACAAAGGAGTAATACCAGTCAGTCGTCTTGACATCGGTGAACGGGAAGACATATTCTTCCTCTTCCACGCCCATCGGGCACAGCGTGACGGAGAAAACGATGCTCTTGACAGTATCGCCGATGCATGCATCTGCGCGGTAATACCGTGTTTCCAGCATTTCTGCTGCGGGGATACCGGCGCTGACCGTCAGAGAATCACCCATGCTGAGCAGATTCGGATATGCCGAAAGGGTTTTGCCGTTCTCATCGCAGCGGTACCACTGGAAGTCTGCATCGATCTCGCCGTTGTCGGTCACCTTGACCTTCAGGGTAAATGCCTTGCCTGCTTCATAAAGCTGAACTTCCGTGCTGCCGACAGGAACGATCTTGAAGTTCTGCGTCTCTGTCATTGTAGAGTCGGGATCATCGGTATCCAGCACGATTTCGGGATTGAAAGCTGCTTCCGCATAATATTTTTCGCTCGTGAATCTGCCGCTTCCCGATTTTTCCACAATCAGTTTTGCTGTTTTGCCGTTGATAGTCAGAACTGCCTGATCCTCAAAATCGGATGCAAATACATAGTCATCTTTTTCATCAAATTCGATTTTGACAATGTATTCCTTGTTTGCATCTGCTGCTGCATCATTGGGTGTCCATGTTACGGACTTGACATTAACACCGGGAGTCACTTCAAGCACAGTTGTCGGCAGAGCGCTGTCCGCATATACACCCGGCATCATGAACTTAACGTACTTGATCGTCTGGCTGTCAAGGGCATCTACGGTGTAGTAGAAGACATAGACCGCTTCCGTCGGACTGATGATCAGCGTCTTATCGCTTTTCACGCCGCGGTCTGCCCAATACGCATAACCATCCTTGTTGAAGGTATTGTTCGGATTTTTCGACTTGACACGGACTGCGATTCCAATGTTGTCGCCCTTTTCAAAAGAGTCGAACTCTTTGTTGAACATGGTATACTGTACATTCAGAAGCTCTACATCGCTGTTTACCGTCACGGTTCTGTCCAGCGGACCGTTGTGGTACGGCGCATCGAGATTCGAGAATGTTGTAGCGTAGATCTCGCCTTTTTCAAAGGTAACATCCAGATAAACGGTCATTTTGTTGTTGGCATAATCATGGGTGACATAAGGCTTGTAGGTCTTTCCTTTATATTCGACGGTATATACATTGCTTTCATGGCTCTTGCCGTCGTTGGATCCGCCCCATGCAAAGAAGTAACCGGACTTGGGCTTGAGGGTAACAACAACGTTGCTGACCGTAGTGCCCGGACGATAGCTGGGAAGCGTGTCACCGACATAGTAGTCAACCATTTCTTTATAAAATGTTGCTTCTTCGACGGTATAATTCACACCGCTGCCTGTCGTGAATGCAGGGAAAGTCTGACCGCCATTGAACGCACCGGAATCGAGCTTGATCGTTGTCGGATAGATCGCCGTCGGTTCTTTTACCGTATAAGTAACAGTATGCGAGTGCGTTCCACTCTGACCGGTTCTTTCATAATGCATCCCATGCTTAACCGTAATCGTAACAGTACCGGGCTTTGTAAAGGTAAGATAATCGCCTGACCGGACGACACCGCTGTCTTCGGGGTAGCTGTACCGATACGTGTTTCGCACACCGTAATTACTGTTTGACATATCCTGCAGATATTTGCTTTCAACCGCATATACCTTATCTCCGACATTCAGCGTTTTGCCTTTCATGTCAAAGTAAAAATCGTTGCATGCCGCGCTGACCGCGAGTACCATCAGAGACATCAGTGCGATCACGCTGATGAGCAGAATCAAAAGTTTTTTTGTGCGTTTCATGATTGATTCTCCTTTTTATGAAAATCGAGTCAGTCGGGAACAGAATTTGCCTGTTCCCCGAACAAACTGTGCCGGGATATAATCATTTCTTTGAGCGGAAAGATGTATCCATCATACGGACGAGGATCGTTGCGACCTCGGCACGGGAGATGGTATTGTCAGGCATAAATTCGCCCGCACTGTTGCCGATAACGATACCGGCACGATAGAACTTGTAGATCGCCTGCTCGTACTTGGTATTGCAGCTCTTGACATCGGGAATGTCACCGACCGCAAAGGTGTTGATCTCCTTGAATGCTTCTGCGGGAAGTGCACGCGAGAACATATAGACATATTCGCTTCTGGTAATCTTTTCTGCCTGACGGCTCGAAAGGTCGGTATCAATGATACCGTGCTCCAGTGCATATGCCATGTACGTGCTGTACCAGACGTCCTTGCCAACGGAAATATCGTTGTTCGGATCGCCGCCGTTGTAGAGGATGTTCATGCAGACCGCCAGCTTGACTGCCGCCGCTACGGTCAGGTCGGTATTCGGCGCGTATGTCGTTGCGGTCGTACCATTGAGCAGTCCCATCTTATGGGATGCTTCGATGTAGGAGTAGCCCCAGTGTCCGCCGCAGTCGGTGAACGGGAAGACATATTCTTCCTCTTCAACGCCCATCGGGCACAGCGTGACGGAGAAAACGATGCTCTTGACAGTATCGCCGATGCATGCATCTGCGCGGTAATACCGTGTTTCCAGCATTTCTGCTGCGGGGATACCGGCGCTGACCGTCAGAGAATCACCCATGCTGAGCAGATTCGGATATGCCGAAAGGGTTTTGCCGCTCGCATCACAGCGGTACCACTGGAAGTCTGCATTGATCTCGCCGTTGTCGGTCACCTTGACCTTCAGGGTAAATGCCTTGCCTGCTTCATAAAGCTGAAGGTCTGTTTCGCCGATTGCTTCCATTCTGAAATTCGGAACCACAATTTCGGTTTCCGGGAACGTGAAGGAGGCAATGTAGGTATTTTCAACAGGACGCGGTCTGCCGTTCAGCGTCTTCACAGTCTTCTGCACGACAGATGCGGTTTCACCGTTGATATAGACAACACCGTTCGTCAGGAAGCTGTCAACAAACGTGTATGTACCTGCCACAGTGAATTCAACCTTGGCGGTATATGCAACGCCGCCGCCAAATGTTTCATCGTCCGGTGTCCAGCTGAGATTATTTACGGTGATGCCGAAGGTATCCGCGTTCGCTGCGGTATGCGATACAACCGCATTGGTTTGAGGTTCGCTGACGGAAAGATTGACCACACCGATCATATTCTCGGGAAGTGCTTCGGTCATGTGCTTGAAGCGGAAGGTAGCTTCCGTCGGGCTGATCAGCGTTGTTTTTTCGCTCTTCAGACTTTCTTCCTTCCAATAAATATAGCTGTCCGCAGAGAACGTATTTCTCGGATCTTTGGATTTCAGCGTCACATCGATATACGCATATTCACCTGCTGCAAATGAAGTGACTTCCTTGATCAGACGGAAATATCTCACACTGACAAGCTCCACATCACTGGCGACCGTGACGGTCTTGTCGAGCGGACCGTTGTGATACGGTGCAGTCAGGTCGGAAATCGTTCTCGCATAAATCTGACCGCTCTCAAATGTCACGCCGTCAATCCATACTGAAAGCGCGTTTTCTGCGCTGGTGATACTTCTTTTAACACGAGCCGAATAGCTCTTTCCCTTGTATACAACCGTATATTTGCTGTCTTCATATGTATCGTCAGCAGTTCCTGTGAAAGCAAAGCTGTAACCCTGCTTGGGTATCAGCTTGAGATAAATCATCGGGACAGGCTCACCTGCGCGGCTGCTGGGAAGGATATCGCCGGGATAGTAATCGCACATTTCATGGTAGAAGGAAACTTCTTCAATCGTGTACGGTGCGTTTGCTTCCAGTGTGAATTCCGGGAACGGCTTACCGCCGCAGAAAGCACCGGAATCAACGGTGAGCGTGGTATCGGAAATCGTTGTCTTTTCCTTTACCGTGTAACGAAAGTACTCATGGGAGATTTTTTTGTCATGCTGATTTGTCGTTTTGCAGGATTCTGTAGTTCTCTTGATCTCAATGTCGCCGGTCTTCAGAAAACGAAGCTCGCCGGAGGATGTACGCTCTACCGCTGTTTCGTCATAGAGCAGCCACTGCCCGTATGAAACATATCCCGGTTTATCATGAATACAGCTCGGAGCAGTGATCGTATCACCGACATAGTATACCGGGTTGTCCGCGCTGACCGCGAGTACCATCATAGCCATCAGCGCAGCCACGCTGATCAGCAGAACCAAAAGCTTCTTTGTACGTTTCATCGATAAAACTCCTTTTTATGAAAATTGCGTAAGTCGGGGAACAGAATTTGCCTGTTCCCCGAACAAACTGTGCCGGGATAGAATCATTTCTTGGCACGGAAAGAGGGATCCATCATACGGACGAGGATCGTTGCGACCTCGGCACGGGTGATATTACTATTCGGATTGAAGGTACCCTTTTCATCCGTACCGATGGTGATACCGGCACGGTAGAATTTATAAATTGCGTTTTCAAGATTGTTTTCGCAGTTGGGAACATCCGGGATACTGCCGGCAGGAATCCGGTTGATTACGGGGAATGCTTCATCGGGAAGTGCTCTTGAGAAGATATAAACATATTCTTCACGAGTGATCGTTTCATAAGCACGGTCATCGAGGTAGCCGTCAGTAATGCCGTGTTCTGCGGCGTATGCCATATAGGTGCTGTACCAGATCTCCTTGCCGATCTGAATATCGGTATTCGGGTTACCGCCGTTGTACAGAATGTTCATGCAGACCGCGAGCTTAACCGCTTCGCATACCAGAAGCTCATCCTTGGGTGCGTAGGTTGTCTCATTTCTGCCGTTGATCAGTCCCATCTGATGCGCTGCTTCTACATAGGAGAGACTCCATTTGGTTGAAGGATCGAAATCCGTGAACGGGAAGACATATTCTTCCTCTTCCACGCCCATCGGATTAAGCGTAACGGAATAGATCAATGTATTCAGCATGGTTCCGCCAATCATGGCATGGCATCTGTAGTAACGCGGAACCAACATGTCATCAGAGGTCAGGTCCGAAATTGTCAGGCTGGGTCCCATGCTGAGCGGGTGACCATAGTTGTATTCCTTCAGAGTATTGCCATCCTCATCACATCTGAACCACTGGAAGTCGGCGTATCTGCCGTCGGCATTGATAACTTCTGCTTCGAGTGTAACGGCTGCTTCCGGGTCATAGACGCTGACCTCCAGATCGCCGACGGGAACCAACGCAGCCCGTTCTTCACGCAGAGTTACCGTATAAATCAGCGTGTTCAGCATGGTTCCGCCAATCATGGCATGGCATCTGTAATAGCGCGGAGCCAACATGTCGTCAGAGGACAGGTCAGAAATTGTCAGGGTGTTACCCATGCTGAGCGGATGACCGTAGTTGAATTCCTTCAGAATATTGCCGTCCTCATCGCATCGGTACCACTGGAAGTCGGCATATCTGCCATCGGCATTAATGACTTCCGCCTGGAGCGTAACGGTCGCTTCCGGGTCATAAACATTGACCTCCGGATCACCGATGGGAACCAACTCAGCCCGTTCTTCACGCAGAGTTACCGTATAAATCAGCGTGTTCAGCATGGTTCCGCCAATCATGGCATGGCATCTGTAGTAACGCGGAACCAACATGTCATCAGCGGACAGGTCAGAAATCGTCAGGCTGGGTCCCATGCTGAGCGGATGACCGTAGTTGTATTCCTTCAGAGTATTGCCATCCTCATCACATCTGTACCACTGGAAGTCGGCGTATCTGCCATCGGCATTGATGACCTCCGCTTCGAGCGTAACGGTCGCTTCCGGGTCATAAACATTGACCTCCGGATCACCGACGGGAACCAACGCAGCCCGTTCTTCAAGCAGAGTTACCGTATAAATCAGTGTGTTCAGCATGGTTCCGCCAACCATGGCATGGCATCTGTAATAACGCGGAACCGTCGTGTCATCAGAGGACAGGTCGGAAATTGTCAGGGTGTTACCCATGCTGAGCGGATGACCGTAGTTGTATTCCTTCAGAATATTGCCGTCCTCATCGCATCGGTACCACTGGTAGTCAGCATAATTGTCACCTGCATTGATGACCTCCGCCTGGAGCGTAACGGTCGCTTCCGGGTCATAAACATGGACTTCCAGATCGCCGACGGGAATCAGCTCCATTTCATCCTCAACCTCAACGCCCATCGGATAAAGGGTTACGGAATAGACGGTGTACTTCATTGTATCTCCCGCCTGTGCCATGCATCTGTAATAACGCGGAACCATCATTTCATCATAGGTCATATCGTCGATCGTCAGTGTATTGGTCGTACTGACCGGGTTTCCGCCGTTATAGGCTGTCAGGATATTGCCGTGTTCGTCACTTCTGTGCCACAGAATCACCACATCCTCGTCTCCGGCATTGACGGTCTTGACCTGCAGTGTGACAGGGGTTTCGCAGTCATAGACAGAGACTTCTGTGTCACCGACGGGAAGAATGTCAAATTCGGGAGCATCCTCTGCACTGTAAACGATGACCTTTGCAAGCGATGCGTCTGAATGATCGGAGCTGTAGTTGCGTCCGTCAAACGTGCAGCTCATATTCAGGTAGAAATAATAGGTTCCCGGCGCCAGGTTGGACGGAACTGTAAGGTCCTTGGCGTTCGCGCCGACAATCGCCACACCTGTACCGTGAATATTGGATTTTGTCATACACCACTGATACTTGATGTTGGAAGAAAGCATAAGATCAACATCAACATAAGTACGGATGGTTATGCCCGTGCCTTCTTCGATTGCAATTTCGTTGGGCAGGTAATCAATATGGATATCCTGCGTGATGGGCTGGAAATCATTGACCGGCACCCGAATACCTGAGACAAAAAGATCTGAGGCAGCAGATACGGTAAACGAGGCTGTCATTGCAAGGATCATGGTCATGCATAGAAGCATGGCGATCAATTTTGTTTTTCTCATATGAATGTCTCCTTGAAAAATTTTGTACTCGATATGTTTTGTGGCGAGTGCATACCGATGTATGAGCCATCTCTTTTCGAGATACACCCATTACTTATATATTATTATACAAATTTTTATCGGTATGTCATCCCCAAAATCTGCAAATTGGGGATAACTGCGGTAAATAATCGGTGTTTTTTCAAATAAACACAAAAAAGAACCGTTCTTTCATTTTGAGAACGGTTCATTTTGTGTGTATGGAATGCATTGCAAATACTGACAGAAAGGGTACAGTATCCGTTCGGCTGCGTCACCTCTGATGGGAATCATCCGCTTCCTGCTGCCGCATCAGTGCGGCATATCGCAGCAGCTGTTTGAGGGAATTGATGCCGAGCTTTCCGTAAATATTTTTATTGTGGGAATAGACTGTGCTTTCCTTGACGGACATGGTGTCGGCAATTTCCTTGATGCCGAGTCCGTCCAGATAATAATTGAAAATTTTCCGTTCGGTTTGCGTGAGTGTTTTGATACCGTCCAGAAACAGTGCGTAGGCATCGGGATCAATCTCCGCCTGTCTGGAATACGCCAGACGCGCAAGCTCCGCCTGTGCTTTTTCAAATTCTGTCTGAGTTTTTCCGTATTCCTCAAGCAAAGAATTTTTTTCGATCAGTGCGTGCTGTTTTTCCTGTTCCAGCGTATGCAGCGCTTCTTCATGATCTCTGTCTTTTTTGGCAAGAAAATCAAACAAGTCGACAATTTCCGGAATATCATAATCCATGCCATCCGGCGCCTCGGATTTCAGCTGCTCCAGACTGCGCAGAATCGGTGTCAGGAATCGGCGGCTGAAATAGTAACAGCAGCTGACCGCCGCAAGCAGAAGCAGGATGCAAAGCGTTACATTCTTGATGTTTTCCGTCCGCATATCACGGTCAAAATCAGATTTCCGCATCATGACCGAGAGCAGATACTCGGGCGAATTCGGAGAGATGGAAATGGTACGCGTGACACCGAGATAGGGCATCTCATCGCCCTCAAATGTAAAAAGAGCGTTGCCGTATGCACGAACGGTCAGATTTCCCTGCGGTACGCGGTAATATCCGTCCGATGCGCCGCAGCTGAAACCGTCGTCGGTATGGATCACGTCTTCGGTATTCGGTGTCATGAGATATGTCAGATAGTTCACCTTGGTCGGCTGGGCATAATAGGACATGAAATAGCTTTCACTGATTTCATAGCCACAGATGCCGTAGAATGTGCCGTCCCCACCGACCATCGGAACGGTCAGAAGCATGACGGATTCCTCTGTTCCGGACAGCGTGAAAAGATCGGTGAAGCGGTAGCTCTCTGTCATCGGCTGATGCACGTCTGCGAGAATCTGCTCATATCCCGGAAGATGTTCGGTATTAAACTCCAGTTTCCACTGACGGTGGGGAATGATGCCGCCCGCACGGGCAATTTCCGCATCGCCGCGCAGCATGGATACCGGATTATATGTGGACTTATATCCGTTGATTTTCAGATAGAGACCGCAGCGGGAGGTATCCGCATTTGCAACGGCACTGTTGACGGTTGTATCAAGCATCACAAAGACGCCGGAGCAGTCTTCCTGTCCCAGCTGCTGCAAAAGCGGTTCAAGCATCAATTCCTGAAGCGCGGCAAGATCGGTGCTATTGTCTGTCAGATCGGAAAAAGACAGTATGTGATCACTGAGATATCCATCGAGAAAGGAGGTCATATTTTTTGCCAGATTGACACCTGCGGCAGCAATCGAGTCGAAATGATTGACGATGTCTTTTTCATAGACCTCCATCTGCATGTCGAGCGCATCGAAGGTATCCATGGCAGTGCTGTTGAACTGACCGAGCAGAAACATTCCCGTGACAAGAACCAGCAGCAAAAGACAGACCAGCAAAAACATATAGCTGAACAGTTTTCGCTTCAAAGACCGTCCGCTTCCGTTCATAAACCGGGAAAACGCACCACTCCCGCGATCCCGGAGCAAATCGAGAATTCGGGTGTTGTTCATGGGGATCGGTTATTTTATCGTCTTGAAAAATTCCCAGGTTTCTTCGGCAAGTGTCCCTGCATCCTCGCCGGCATCACAGCGGTCGGCAAGATCTCCCTGCATGGCGCGAAGACCGTCATAGAGGGTATTGGTTTTGCCGTAGAAACCGTCAAAGTCGGGACGGGAAATTGCGGTATACTTTTCGTGCATGACGCGGATGGCATCAAACAGGCTCTTGTATGCTTCATTTGGATAATCGTACGATTCGATTTCCTTGTATGCATCAACGCAGACCGGCATATAGCCCGTCTGGACGACAAAATCAAGGTTGCGCTCTGCTTCCGTGAACCAACGGACAAATTCGGCAGCGGCTTCCGCTTTCTGATCGGTCGTTTTCAAAGCTGCGAGACCGACACCGCTCTGGGGAATATATTCCACGTCTGCGCCGCTCATGGGAAGCGGCAGAACACGCAGATTCATTTCCTCTGAGGTGTTGTCAGGATACGTGACAGTCTCGCCGAAATAAATGATACTTGCCGTGGAGCCGATGCCGCACAGCATTTCCCCAGTGGTGACATGGGTATTGGAATACAGCTCGGAAACGGCAATATGCCCCTGTGCGAGCGGTTCTGCGAACATCATCCAGGAGTCGTAGACAGCGGGATCGGATGTATCAAACCAGCCGTCCTCCGCAAAGGTGGCCTCCCCCTTCTTTGACTGAATGTCAAGCTCCACATGACGGATCAGATAGTCCATGGCACAGAAGGTTTTGCCGCCCGACCATTCGTAATATTTTGCGGCAGCATCAAAGAACCCTTCCCATGTGGCAAGATCGTCGTAGGTTACGCCGGTGTCAGAGGAGAAGCGGTCAAACTGTGAGCCGTTCAGAAACAGCGCATAGCTGGATTTGGACACAGGGAAAATAGACAGTCCCGCATCGGTTATGCCGCTGTCCACAAATTCCGGTACATATTCCTTTAATTCCTTTTCGCTGAACCAGTCCTTCCAGTTGACCAGATTTTCAGCACCGAGAAGCCCTGCATGAGAGGTGTGTGCGGAAAAGAGATCGGGCATATCGGGAGCACCCGGCTCTTCGTTCAGTGCGGACTTGAGCTGTCCGCCGATTTTCGATGTATTGGTGACGTTGGTTACGGTGACGACGATTCCTTTTTCCTGACCGATGGTGGCATTGAATTCGGCAATCAGCTGATTCATGGGGGAATCTGCCTGTTCTCCGTAGACGTGCCAGAGTGACAGTGTGACGGGATTGCCCGGATCCAGCAGCGTAGGATTGCTGCATCCTGTCATGCCGATGAGCAGTATGACGAAAATCAGAAATGCGATGATTCTTTTCATTTTGGTATAACTCCTTGACTGTTTTTTTACTGAAACCGGCTTTTTTTAGGAAAATCTACCCAATTTGAGGTTTTTGGGGAGGACAAAACCGGAAAAATCAGTATAATAAAAGCACAGGCATCGCCAAAGTGAGTATAAGCGTTGTCTTGGTTGATCGGTTCATCTGAACCTATGGGTATGTGAAAGGGATTCTCTGACACGTCGTCAAACGTGCCGACCTCTGCTGCGCGCCAACGGACAGAGGTCTCCCTTGCGCATAACAATTTTTCACCAACATAAATTATAACATAAACCTGAAGTTTTTTCAAGAGGGAATCAAGAAATCCGCCTGAAAATTCCGGAAACCAAACAGTATGACACACTTGATACAGCCTCTTGTTTTTTGCTCCGTACCAAAGGTTCGGTCGGAGATGAAATAAGGGGTTTTTTGTTTGATCATGTCAGAAATGGATCAACCCATCATTTACAACAGCCTCTGCTTCTTTTCGTCGTCTGCGGTGCTGTCCGGATGTGGGGATTGAAAGGAGAATCATAAACCATGAAGCGACTTGTTTTGTTTATCCTGTGTGCATTTCTTTTCATCAGCTGCTCCGGTGCAGACAGTACTGCGTATCCCGGGGAAACAACGGATGCTGTCACACAGTCGACCGACTTGTATGGCGGTGCTGCGATGGTATCACAAGAAGAAGCCATGGCACTGTTTGAGGAAATTTACGAGATCAGCAAATATTTCGAGGACGGCTGTACGATGCGCTTTGACGGTGAGGTCGTAGAGCTGAACGGCGAATACTGTATCTGTGCTGTGCTCGAAAATCCGTCGGGGGATGCGATTGGTTATTATGCTGCGACGTGGGAAAGTGCATACATGCAGGATCCCGAAACCGGGGAATGGACTGCAGTTGCCTTCGGGTGATTGGTGATGATAAAAAATAATTGCTGAAAGTGAACGGTGATCATGATGACAAAAAGACTTTACTCGATTTTTCTGATGCTGGCGGTTCTGCTGACATTCCTTTGCGGATGTGACAAGCAGGATCCGGTGGACGGCGGTGACGGTACACAGGCTGTGACGGACAGTGCAGAGACGAATCACACAACAGAAACCGGAGAGCCGCAGACAACCGACGCTGTCACCGAGCAGCCAGGCTCCCAATCGCTGTTTTCGGAGAAGGCACAGCAATCGATCATGGCGCTGAAAACAACGGTCAGCGCGGAATCCGGCAAGACACTTGGCGTCATGCACCTCGGTGTGTGTGACGGTACCTATGACGATGTTATGAAGTATATCCGTGGTCTGGAGGGGATCGGTGACGCTTATCCGTGGCTTGCGGAAATGCCGGTGGAAAATTTCTTTGCCCGGGAGGGAATGGAGCTGTATGCTGTCATCCCCGGTGTCGGCGGAATCATGACGGTTTATGCATATGGTATGGATCCGGATAACGACTATCTGCCGACGCGGTTTGATCCGTTATATGAGGGCGGCGAACCTGTGCTTTTACAGGGCAATATCAGTGATATTGTGCCGAATTTTGAGATTGTTCTGGACAACGAGAGCTATTATCCCTCACTGAGTCTGGAAAACGGACTTCTGCTGCAAAGCGACACGGTGCTCGATCTTACCCCATATGAGATCGTCATGCCGCAGAAAACGCAGGCGGTATCTGCAAAGATCCTTGCCGGAAACTGGGAATGTGCAGTATATGACAGCGAAGGATATGAGGTTCTGCTGTATCTGACGTTAACCGAGGATGGCGGCGCGGCGTATGCCTGCGGCTACGGCAACAGCGAGATTGCCCAAACTTATGGCGGCAGCTGGAGTATGACAGACGGTGTACTCGAGTTGAAGCTGTCAGGCGGCGTATTTGATCTGGAAGCCGGCTATGTTACAGAGCCGTATTCTCTGGAAACGAAGTATTCGTTTGCATGGATGGAAGAAGGGATGTCCTTTGCTCTGACACCGGTATCGGGTGATCTGCTGTTCGGCGATGCGAAGGATGACGCACTGACGTTCCTCTGCTCGGGGCCCGTACATCCCGCATACGATCCGATGCGCGGAATTACCGCATCGGTACAGAATCCTGAGGATGTGATCGGCGACTGGTATGAATCCCATGTGCTGGATGACGGTACCGAGATTTCCATGCATCTGGCAATCAACGAAGACGGGACCGCGGTCTATCGGTACGGTTATGCATTCGGTGAAATCATTGAGGAATTCAACGGCACCTGGATTTCGGATGCCGACGGCAATTTTATACTCGATATGCACGGCGGCAGTCTCACCGCCGATGCATCGGAGCTGTATGATTTTTACGGCAAATACCACTGGGATACCTATCTCGATCAGCTGACACTATATCATGAGGAGGGGAATCTGCTGCTCAGCGGAACCGAACACTGGGTTCTGAGTTTTGCACCGTTTGATTTTACCGGTCTGGACGGCGAATGGGTTGCGGCTACGCAGTTCATGGATTACCGTCTGCAGCTGTTTGATGACGGTACGGTGAATTATATGGCCGAGGAAGACGGTGTACCTGTCCGTATGTATACAGGTACCTGGTATGCGCCGTCCGATGCGTTCCGTCTTGATCTGGATATGCGTCTGGTTACGGGCGGCGGAGAGCTGTTTATTGATGCATCCTATG
>SVRM01000072.1 GCA_015064785.1 Oscillospiraceae bacterium | reverse complement strand
TTGGTGCCCATCTTGGAGACGAGCGGGAGCATTGCGCCTTCTTCGTTGCCGAAGATTTCGCCCTTGACGCCGAATGCCTTCGGGATGGAAGGACCGGTGACGTCAGCGTCGAGGATGGCGGTCTTAAACTCGCGGCGATTCATCTGAACCGTCAGAAGCGAGGTGACCATGGACTTACCGACACCGCCCTTGCCGGATACGATGCCGATGACTTTTTTGACATTGGAGCCCTTGTTTGCGGGTGCCAGCAGACTTTCGGGCTTGCGGCTCGAACAGTTGGCACTACAGGTAGAGCAATCGTGTGTACAATTTTCAGCCATTGTAATATCATTCCTTTCTGTTACTGATATTCTTTATTATAACCTCTTTGTGTGGGAAAATCAAGTGTTTTCCGAAAATTCGTGGATTTTGACAAAAAAATATCATGTCCCGTGCGCTTTATGTGCGGCGGGACATGACGGGGGTTATTCGTTTAAGTAAATCCAGACGCGGGAGTCGATGATATGCGTCGATTCTTCCAGGGAACGGACACCGCCCTCCCAATAAGAAAGCTCCTCCTTCACAATCGACAGAATCGTTTGATCGGTACTTGCTTTCATACGGCAGTTCTGAAGGAAGTCAAGGAACCGTGCCTGCATTTCTTCTGTCATCGCAAGGACTGCATAGTTTCCTTCTGTTTTACCGTTTGGACCGAAATCCCCGATATATTCTGCACTGTATCCGTCTGCGGACAAGGGGAGATAAGACACGGTACCGCCCAAAAGAAGCGTACCTTTCTCCATTTGGGCATTGGGATCGCCGATTTTCTCATAGGTATTCTTATCATAGTACCAGTATCTGTGCGCAGCAATCGCGGCTTTGATGCCATCGACGGTAACAGGGAGATAGCGCTTTGTCAGCGTTTCATCGGCCTGCTGCTCCTCGGACAGCAGATGATCGAGAAACGCGATGCATCCGTCATAAACATCTGTGTCTGCAAACACAGAGCAATTCATAGCGGGATAGACATACGCGCCGCCGCCGTCCTCAGACGGATATCCGCACCAGTTGAAATCATCACCGAGAATCAGGGATGCTGCCATAACGGCTTCGATTGTGTCCAGCTGGACTGTCAGAAATTTCAATCGTCCGTCGGAAAACAAGGTGTTCATGACAGGAACTGTGATGCCGTATCGCCCAAGTGTACGGACATCGTCTTTCATCAAATAGCCGTAGTGTTCGCTTACCATATCCTCCATGGTTTGACAAAACAGCACTGTCTCATGGAATTCCTCCGTGTTATAGAACGAAAATGCGTTTTTGAAGCTGACATAATCCATCAGTGCATTGTTGAAAATGCGCTCTGCTGTCTGGTTCCACAGGGATGAAGTATAGAGCCGTTCGTCTGCCGCAAGGGACGAGGCGAGTGCGCGGAACTGCTGCCATGTCAAAGACCCGTCACATACATCCTGCGGACATGCAAAGGTTTCTATCTTCATGCGCATCGGAACGGTATACAGCGCATCGAGAAACTGCCGTGCATCCTTGACACAGCCGAGCAGTATATCTCCATATCGGGGCAGAAGATCACAGAATGCACCTTTATCATAAAAGATGGTCAGATCGGTGTTGGCACTTGTGAGACACATATCCGGACGTGCTTCAAAAAGAAGGGTTTGCTGTAAATCCTCATTCTGTTCATATATATCATAGTTGGCACGGAATGTTACCTCTGCGCGATAGGTTTCGTTTGTATTATTGAATGAACGAATTGCCTGCTGCAGCCATTCATCCCGATATTCATAGCTTCTGATTTCAATGACTGTCCGCGTATCCGTATCGGGAACCCATGCGGTTTTTACATGAAAGAATCGAATCCCGGTATCGCCGTTGACGGTATCGGGATGTGCGACATAAAACGAAGTTTCATCCACAACCCAGACCGTATTCAGCCCCCTGATACCGGAACCCTGCGGGATATCCACATCAAGCCAGTGCAGCACGGTGGACGCCATCGCATCGTCCCGATATTTGTGGATTCCGTCAGATTTGTCATCCAGATAAATTTCACCGGCTGCATCGAATATGACAGAGTTCGATGCACGATTGGACGGGATACGCAGCGCATAAGGCTGTGCGGATTGCTTTTCAATATCCAATCTTGTGCCGCGATCTGCCCGGGAAAGATAGATATAAATACCGTTTCCACGGTATTGCAGAACGGAGCAGTGAACCGCATTGGATGAGGTGTCAATCTCCGTCTCCCGCATCAGCGTTTGACCGTCAAACAGGTAACGGCAGGTTACATAATAATAGTAGTTGACGATGATTGCGGTTTGTCCGTCCTCTGTTTCGTGAATGTAAAAGTCCGGATCTGTGTACCTGCACAAATCATCGGTTCTGTCCTGTGCAAACACAGTCCCGTCGGCATCAACAATATAAATGCGGTATTGTCCGGCTATTTTTCCGCCGAGCAGATAGAAATTTTCGCCGCAAGGAGCGGCATACAAGACACGCAGCTCTGCCGGTGTCGGGATAGAAGCATCTTCCTTCACGGTTCCGTCCGAAGAAAATGCGTACAGATGAACCCGTTCCCCGTCAACAGAAAAGGCATACAGAATACCGCCGCTGTAGCAGGTATTGGTTTGCGATATTGTGCCGCCCTTGACCAGCTTGCCGGGAAGTGAATCCGTCAGTTCCGTAACAGTATACTGTCTGCGATAACGGTTTGGGCTTTCCGTCGGTTCCCCTTCGTCCGTTGTTTCCGATACCGCTGCGGTTGTCTCGCCGGCGGTTGTTTCTGTAGGACGGACGGTGCTGTCCTGCGTTCCGTGCTGTTCTGTACTGCAGCAGGAAGAGATACAGCTCAGGGTGAGTATCAGAATCAAAAGCCATATAACGGTACGTTTCATGACGGATTCACCTCGCGTTCCTATGTTACGTTCTTTTGTTGCATATGTGCCATTGGCGTCATTCTCCGTTTTTCCTTGTTGTCTTTATTATATCACATATATTTTCCAAAAAACAACACATAACCATCAAAAAGCTGGCAGGAAACATAATTTTGGCGAAACGCTCAAAATTTCACGCTGTGTTTTGTACACAAACACCAAACTCGTCCCGCGTTCCACACGGTTATTTGTCACAGAAATTTGAAAAAACTATTTACAACCTGCGGAAATTGTGGTATAATATCAAAGGATATGCAGATGAAAACCGCATATACCGACCAATCCCAATCCCCGGTGTACGGGTCAAAGAGCCGCGATTTCCGCGGTCATTCACCTGCCGTGTGCTGCGTTTTGGGAAATGATTTAATGAAAGGTGAAACAACCATGATCAACCAGGAAACCAAGCAGGCAGTCATCGCTGCCAACAAGACCCACGAATCCGACACCGGTTCCCCCGAAGTACAGATCGCGATTCTGACCGCTCGTATCAACGAACTGAATGAGCACTTCAAGAAGAACCCCAAGGATCACCACTCCCGCCGCGGTATGCTGAAGATGGTCGGTCACAGAAGAAACCTTCTGGGCTACCTGCAGAAGAAGGACATCACCCGCTACCGTGCGATCGTCGAAAAGCTGGGTCTGAGAAAGTAATCCAAACGGATGCTTTCGGGGCAAGTCTCTTGCCCGGGCAAGTTTTTTGCATCATGTATTGTACCGGATTCATCGGTCGGAGCTTTTCCACAGAGTTCCGACCGTTTCCGTGTCAATGCACAAATCCAACCGTTCAAAACCATTACGAAACCCATCGGTGCGGTCTGTGTATAGCAGTTAACCGTGTGCCAAAGCGCCATGCTTTGACCTGCGGTTAACTTCTAAACACGGAGCTGCACCCCCAATCATAAAATTTCAGGAGGTAATTATCCATGTTTGAGAACTACAAGGTTTTTGAAACCGAGCTTGCCGGCAGACCGCTGTGGGTCGAAACCGGTAAGGTTGCAGGTCTGGCAAACGGTTCCTGTATGATCCACTACGGTGATACCGTCATCCTCGCATGTGCAACCGCAAGCGCACATCCCAGAGAAGGCATCGACTTCCTGCCGCTGTCTGTCGACTTTGAAGAGCGTATGTACTCTGTCGGCCGTATCCCCGGCGGTTACCTGCGCCGTGAAGGCAAGCCTTCCGAAAAGGCAGTCCTGACCTCCCGTGTCATCGACCGCCCCATCCGTCCCCTGTTCCCCAAGGACCTGCGCAACGACGTCAACATCTCCCTGACGGTCATGAGCGTTGACAACGACTGCAGCCCCGAAATCACCGGTATGATCGGTGCGTCCATCGCACTGTCCATCTCCGATATTCCGTGGAACGGTCCGATTGCCGGCGTGTTCGTCGGTATGGTCGACGGTGAATTCATCATCAACCCGACCTCCGAACAGCGCGAAAAGTCTATCCTCGAGCTGACGGTTGCCGGCTCCAAGGAAAAGGTCGTTATGATCGAAGCAGGCGCAAAGGAAGTCTCTGATGACGACATGTTCGATGCAATCATGCTCGCACATGAAGAAATCAAGAAGCTCTGTGCCTTCATCGACGCGATTGTCGGTGCCATCGGCAAGGAAAAGTTCACCTATGCATCCGGCGAGCTTGACCACGATATGTTTGAAAAGGTCTTTGCATTCTGCGAAAAGGATGTCATGGAAGCCCTCGACACCGACGACAAGAACGTCCGTGACGCTCGTATGGCTCCCATCCGCGATGCAATTTTTGCACAGTTCTCCGAAGAATATCCGGAAATCGAAACCGTTTACGAAGAACTCATCTACAAGATTCAGAAGAAGATCGTCCGCCGCTGGCTGCTCGTTGACAAGAAGCGTGTCGACGGCCGCCGCATGGACCAGATGCGTCCGCTCGCAGCAGAAGTCGGTCTTCTGCCGCGCGTCCACGGTACGGGTCTCTTCACCCGCGGTCAGACCCAGGTTCTGACCTGCGCAACGCTCGGCTCCATGTCTGACGTTCAGCTGCTCGACGGCATCGACGAGGAAGAAACCAAGCGTTATATGCACCACTACAACATGCCCGGCTATTCCACCGGTGAAGCAAAGGCTTCCCGCAGCCCCGGCCGCCGCGAAATCGGTCACGGTGCGCTCGCTGAACGTGCGCTCGTTCCGGTTCTGCCGTCTGTTGAGGAATTCCCCTATGCAATCCGCCTCGTTTCCGAGGTTGTTTCCTCCAACGGTTCCACCTCTCAGGCTTCCATCTGCGGTTCCACACTCGCACTGATGGACGCAGGTGTTCCGATCAAGGCACCGGTTGCAGGTATCTCCTGCGGTCTGATCACCGAAGAAGACGGCTCCTTTATGACGATGCTCGACATCCAGGGTCTGGAAGACTTCTACGGCGATATGGACTTCAAGGTTGCAGGTACGCATAAGGGTATCACCGCAATCCAGATGGACCTCAAGATCGACGGTCTGACCCCCGAGATCATCCGCGAAGCATTCGAGGTTACCCACAAGGGTCGTGACTACATCATCGATGAAGTCATGCTCAAGGCAATCGAAGCGCCGCGTGCTGAGGTTTCCGACTTCGCTCCGAAGATGGAATCCATGAAGATCAAGGTCGACAAGATCCGCGAAGTCATCGGTACCGGCGGTAAGGTCATTCAGAAGATCGTCGCTGAATCCGGTGCAAAGGTTGATATCGAGGAAGACGGTACGATCTTCATCTCCGCAATCGACAAGAACGCCATCAAGGCTGCCCGTGCAATGATCGACGAGATCGTCTTTGAGCCTGTCATCGGTGCAATCTACAAGGGTAAGGTTACCCGCCTGATGTCTTTCGGTGTCTTTGTTGAAATCGCGCCGAAGTGCGAAGGTCTGGTTCACATCTCCAAGCTCGACCACAAGCGTGTCGAGAAGGTCGAAGATGTTGTCACCGTCGGCGATGAGCTGCTGGTCAAGGCAATTGAATTCGACGAAAAGGGCAGACTGAACCTCTCCCACAAGGATGCCATTCCGAAGAACTGATTTTTGTAATGACAGAGGTGCTGCAACAACATGCAGCACCTCGTTTTTTCCGTGTCAGATCGCGTCGGACGGTGTCTTCGTATAAAATGAAAGAAATTTCAGAAACCTATTGACAAACCGGGTTTTGTGTGGTATAATATATACGTAATCAAGAGAGATTACGAGATATCGCGGGGTAGAGCAGTCCGGTAGCTCGTCGGGCTCATAACCCGGAGGTCGTGAGGTTCAAATCCCACCCCCGCAACCAACAAAAAGAAACAGTCACCGCAAGGTGGCTGTTTTCTTTTTGTTCGATTGAGAGATAGAATTTGAGCCATGTTTGACCGACGCGGAGGTCGTGGGTAGCGCAGTCGAAAACGATTGATAATCGTTTTCGACAAGCGAAACCGCCAAATCAAGGAGCTGAAGGAGCAATCTGTGATTGCGACGCGCAGCGACTATGATTTGGTGGAGGGACTTTCAAATCCCACCCCCGCAACCAACAAAAGAAGGACTGTTGCATTTAGATCAATGTGTCAAAAACTCCCTCCGGCTCACCGAAGGTGAGCCACCTCCCTCGGCAGAGGGAGGCTTATTTTAGGCTCCCTCTAACGCATCAATCCAGGGATTGATGCCGGGATCTGGCAAAAAAAAGACGCTTCTGCGTCTTTTTTTTGACTGAGGGAGTTATCATTTGCTCAATGATTTTTCAAATGCAACAACCCCTTTCTTTTTTTCGACTAAGAGATGCGATTGAAATCTTGTTTCACTATCGCACACAGAACCTATGCCACAATCTCCGCCGAAAACACATTTCCATCTTGCAAAACGCCTCGTTTTCTGTTATAATATCTGCAAAGGATCAACGTGAGGTGACAGTATGGAACAGAATTTATATCAGGCCTATGTGCGCCTGCTGGAGCAGGAGCTGGTTCCGGCGATGGGGTGCACCGAACCGATTGCCGTGGCATATGCGGCAGCAGCGGCGGCACGGGAATTGGACGGTCTGCCGGAGACGGTGGACATCTGCGTCAGCGCCAATATTATCAAAAATGTGAAAAGCGTCATCGTTCCAAACACAGGTGGTCTTCACGGGCTGGCGGCGGCAGCGGCTGCGGGCATTATCGCCGGTGAGCCGGACCGTCAGCTGCTGGTCATCAGCCGGGTCAACAAAGAACAGCAGGCGCAGATTGCTGAATATCTGCAAAAAGCAGCGTTCACGATACGGGAATCGGACTCCGGTGCGCTGTTTGAAATTACCATTACGCTGAGCGGCGGCGGACATCGCTCTGTCTGCCGCATTGCGGAAGACCATACCAACATCGTCTGTATCGCGCGGGATGATGAAACCGTATACAGCCGTACTCCGGAAACAAGCACGGTCGAAACCGCATCGGACAAAGCCCGTCTGACGGTGGAGCAGATCGTGGAATTTGCGGATATATTGGATATCGCGGATGTAAAACACATTTTTGACCGGCAGATTTCCTGCAATATGGCGATTGCAGAGGAAGGCTTACGTCACAATTACGGTGCCAGAATCGGTCAGATTTTGCTGAAAACACAAAAGGATGATGTGATTACCCGTGCCAAGGCATATGCCGCGGCGGCATCGGATGCCCGTATGGGCGGCTGTGAAAAACCGGTGGTCATCAATTCCGGTTCCGGAAATCAGGGCATTACCGCCTCGGTACCCGTGGTCATTTATGCAAAAGAGCTTGGAGCATCCGAGGATTTGCTTTACCGTGCACTGGCGGTGTCCAATCTTGTCACGCTGCATCTGAAGAGCGGCATCGGTCCGCTCAGTGCCTACTGCGGCGTCATCAGTGCAGGCTGTGGTGCGGCGGCGGGTATTACGTATCTCTATGGCGGAAAATTCCGGGAGATTGCCCATACTGTCGTCAATGCGCTTGCGATCAATTCCGGCGTCATCTGTGACGGCGCCAAGGCAAGCTGCGCCGCAAAGATTGCGTCGGCAGTAGAAGCCGGTATTCTGGGAATGCAGATGTTCCGGGAAGGCAGCCAGTTTTATGACGGTGACGGCATTGTCACCAAGGGTGTGGAAAACACGATCCGGAACATCAGCCGTCTGGCAACCGACGGTATGCGGAAAACCGATGCGGAGATTATCAAGATGATGTTGTCCTGATCCGATGTGATTGTTATTCCGATCATGAAACGACATGGAGTGTTATGACTATGAACAAACAATACGATGTTGCCGCATTTATCTGGCCGGCTTATACCGGAGATGAACCGAGAACCCGTATGTTCTGGCCGGAAGGATACGGCGAATGGCAGAGCGTAAAGAATGCGAAAAAGAACGGCGCGGACAAGCCGGACGGATACGTCTGGGAGCGCAAACCGCTGTGGGGCTATGTCAACGAAGCGGATCCTGCAGTAATGGAAATGGAAATCGCACAGGCGTATGAACATGGCATCAATGTGTTCATCTACGACTGGTACTGGTACGACGATCGGCCATTTTTGGAGCAGTGCCTTGACAATGGTTATCTGAAAGCAAAAAATAACAATCTCGTCAAATTCTATCTGATGTGGGCAAATCACCATGCGACGCAGATGTGGAACATTGCACTGTCCGACGAATTGCCAAGCGATATCATCTGGCGCGGCGACATCACGCCGGACATCTTCCGAGGGCTTGTCCGGCGCTGGATTGACAAATACTTTACACATCCTTCCTATTATAAAATCAACGGTGAGCCTGTGTTCATGATCTACACGATGGACACACTGCTCAAGAGCTTCGGCGGCAGTGACAACACCCGCGTGGCGCTTGATGCGTTCCGTGCAGAGGTCAAAAAGGCGGGATTCCCCGGTCTGCACCTGCAAGCGGTCTATAATGCCTTTGAAGGCTTTGACTATGACGGACGCTACGGCGGAACCCCGGGCGATGTGTATACCCTGCTTGGCTTTGACAGCGTTTCTCATTATAATATGGGTACACAGGCAGAGCGCAACTGTGATTATACGGAAATGATAAAAAAGCATCAGGCGGGCTATGACGAAATGGATGCGGCGGGACGTCTGTACTTCCCGGAGGTTTCGCTCGGCTGGGACAACAACCCGCGCTACCGCAGCTTCAAGCCCAATATCATGAAAAACAATACGCCGGACAAGATCAAAACAGCGCTGGAGCAGGCAAAAGCCTATGTCGATTCCCATGACCTGCCTGTGCCGCTGGTGCTGATCAACAGCTGGAACGAGTGGACGGAAACCAGCTATCTTCAGCCGGACAATGTCAACGGCTACGGCTATCTCAACGCTGTCAGAGATGTCTTCAAGAACAGCAAATAAATCACCAAAAGGAGCATACACACATGTATTTATACGAAACGCATCTGCATACCGCGCCGGTCAGCCGCTGTGCAAGAGCAACGCCGGAGGAAACGGTGCGCTATTATAAGGAAATCGGATATGCCGGCATCTTTGTCACCAATCATTTCATCGACGGCAATATCGATGTCGACCGTTCGCTGCCGTATGAGGAGCGCATCCGCTTCTATTTCTCCGATTATGAAAAGGCTTTGGCGGTCGGACAGGCGCTTGGCATTTCCGTTTTCTGTGGTGTTGAAATGACCTATGGCGGAACGGATTTCCTCGTTTACGGTCTTGACCGGGAGTGGTACCTTGCACACCCGGAAATTGAGGGAATGCCGAAAAGCAAGCTGCTTCCAATGCTGATCGACGAAGGTGCACTTGTGATCCATGCGCATCCGTTCCGGGAAGCATCCTATATCGACCACATCCGTCTGTACCCGCGCTGTGTCCACGGTGTGGAGCGCTTCAATGCCTGCCGCTCGGAATTTGAAAACCGTCTTGCCGGTCAGTATGCCGAGAATTACGGTCTGATCCCGTTTGCCGGCTCCGATAATCACGCGGCTTCCGGTCTGACGACCCTTGGCGGTATGCGGACAGAGAAGCCGATTGCCGATGAAGCAGATTTTGTACGTACGGTGCTGGCAGGCGGAGCGGAACCGTTCAAGCGTCTGCCGGACGGTACCGTCATCGCGGTTTGATGCCGGCAGTATGACAGAAACGGATGACGGTATGCGTATCTTTTCTTTTATTCGGATGATTTGTCTGCTTTGTGTATTGCTGCTGTTGATTTCCTGCGGCGGTGCGGATGCCGACGATGCAGTATCCACAGTCCCATATAGGACGGAGACTGACACATCGCACGTTGTGAACACCGAACCGGCAGAAGAAACGACGGTACACACAGAGGAGCAGACCACGATCCCAGAAACAACAGCCGCTGCCACAACGGCTCCGATGCCGCAGCTGACGGAATCTGCGGAGCCGGAGGAGACAGCCGCTGTGACTGTTCCCATTGACCCGGCAGTCTATTTTGAAAACAATCTGTTTGTCGGCGACTCGATTCTCGAGGGTCTTGCGCAGTATGTCCGCGCACAGCGGCAGAATGGTGCAGAGCTGCTGTCGGACGCAAAGTTTCTGACCAGCATCATGGGCATCCGTGTTGCGGATCTGGTCGGGGACACGGCAGACTATGAGCGGATCCGGTATCAGTATCGCGGTGCGGTACGCGAGCTTTCGGAAATTGTAACGCTGGCAGAACCCAGGCGGCTGTTTCTTCTGGTCGGCATGAACGATCTTGCCGGCGGTGCATCGGTCGACGACACAATCGCACGGTACGGTCGTCTTCTCGAACAACTGAAGCAGGACTTCCCGACGGTGGACCTTGTCGTTATGACGCCGACACCGAAAACGGCATCGGCATGGCTGCCAAACTACTGCACCAACCCTGATTTCGGCAGTTCGCTGCTGCGCGAATTTGCCGACCGGCTGCTTGCGCTCTGCGAGACAATGTCGGTTCCGTGTATTGATATTTTTGCCGCACTTGCCGATGAAACCGGGAATCTGCCGGACAATTTCAGCCGTGACAATTATGTTCACATCAACGATCTCGGTTCCGCTGTCGTTGCGGACGCGCTGAACCGATTTGCTCAGGAGGGAACAGGTACATGAAAACGCGTATGTTATGTGCGGTGATGCTGGTGCTGATGCTGTCCATGCTGCTTTCCGCGTGTGAAACAGAAACACCGCCGACGGTCACGCCGCTGCCGGAACCGGCGGTTCTGTACGGGCAGATTGCAGAAAAAACAACACTTCCTGCCATGGTGACGCTGACCGCAGACGAGCTTTACGATGTCATCGGTATCGATCCTGCGTGGTATTCCGCATCCGCCGCCTATTTTGCCGCTGACGGGACCGCGCCGGATGAGATTCTGATCTTTCTGGCAGTGGATGAAGCGGCGGCAGAATCGCTGGTCAGTGTTCTCGGAACGCGTCTTCAGTACAAGCAGGACAGCGCATCGCAATATCTGACTGAAAATCAGCCGATGCTGGAGAGCGGTGTTGTCCGCCGCGACGGTCTGACCGTTTCCCTGCTGGTAGCGGCAGACATGGATGCAGTGGAGGGATGTTATCCGGAATGAAAAAAATTCTTCTGATTGATATGTACGGGGTAATACGCAAGGAAAGCAAAGGCAATTTCCTTCCGTACACCTATGCGCATTTTCCGCCGGAGGAGCATGACCGCATCACGCACCTGATCCGCGTGGAAAAACTGTTTACAAAAGCCGGATACGGGGAATTATCATCCGACGATTTTCTGTCCCGGCTCGGTTATGTCGATCCAGCGTTTCATATGCGCGATTACATTGAACACCATCTGACGCTCGATTCCGGATTTCATCCGTTTGCCAAGCAGTTTTCGGAGAAATATGACTTTGTTCTGCTGTCGACCGATGTGTCAGAATGGAGCCGGTACATTACGGAATACCATCATCTTGACGGATATTTCAGGCAGAAGATCGTGTCGGGAGACGTTGGACTGCGCAAGCCCGATCCCGCAATCTATGCCTACACACTGAAAACGCTCGGTGTATCCGGGGAGGATTGCCTGTTTGTTGATAACAGTGTGGAAAACCTGCGTGCGGCAGAAGCCTTCGGCATCACGCCGATTCTGTTCAACCGCGACGGCGAGGACTATGACGGCAGAATTGTCAATTCCTTTGACGAGCTGGCACGGCTGCTGTAACTGAATGGATTTCAAATAAGGAGAACAACATGAAAGCTTATATTACTTATCAGAACGGTATTTTTTCGGCGTCAGAATCGCCTGACGGATTGGTCTGCGGGCTGCTTGCACCGGTTGTGATCGAGGACGGGGGGGAAACCGTCATCCCGTTTGCGGAGATGGAGCAGGACTGCAGTGTCTTCCGCGATGACAAAAATGAGGTTCGGCTGACCGTGGAGCAGAAGTCTGACACGCTCTTTTATCTGCGCCGCACATGGAAAAATCTGTCGTCCGAGACACGTTCTGTGCGGCTTGCCCTGCGCGTCAAGGAGATGTTTTCTGCAACGAAATATCTGATTCCATGCGTCAATGTCAACGGCAACGAATTCGGCGCGGGTCTGGAACCCAAAGGTCTGGAACGTGATGGACAGCGCTGGGTTTTTGCCTATGACCGCGTTTCGATTCCCGCCTGCACGCTGACGGAAAACCGCGCGTTTGCCTGTGCGCTGTTTGCATCGACCGAGGATGCAGTGTCACTGGAATCGTCCTGCTCGATTTTCCGCGATTCGGACGGCGGATTTGTGCAGGAGCTGTCGCATCCTGTAGCTGAGCTGCCGCTGACCTACAGTGACCGCGACAAGTACGCCGATGGTTACGAAACGTTCTTCACAATGGCACCCGGCGAGACAATCACGCTTGGCGCGTATCTGTCCGTTTCCAAGCCGCGCTGGGAAAATTACGGCATCTGTGATGTGCTCGATACGGCGCTTTCGCTGTACGGTGACAACGCCGCACTTTCCACGCCGGAAAACCGGGACCTCTGGGATCGCTCGATCACCTTTGCCAAGAGCCTGATCACCGATTACAACGGATATAAAGGCTTTCATATCGGGTTTGTGTCGGACGGCAACGGCGGTTTTGTTTATCGCAGAGGAAACTGCTTTGAACTTGCATGGTGCGGACAGAATGTTCTGTTTTCACGGATGCTGATTGAGGATTATATCCGTTTCGGTCACAAGGATTCCCTTGATGATGCGCTGGAGATTCTCGATACACGTGTCTCACTGTGTACGGCAAAGTCGGGACTACTTACCTCCCATCTGCATCATTATGAAAACATCGATACAGCAACATCCGACACCTGCAATATGGGATACGGGGTATATGAACTGATCCGTACCTATCAGACTTTGCAGAAAATCGGCATTGACAAGCCTGCATACCTTGCGGCGGCAAAAGGCTTCTGCGATTTCTTCACCGAACATTACTCGGATGTTTACGGCTTTGGCAAGCAGTGGCGGCTTGACGGTACCTGCGTGGATGAGGGCGGCTCCATCGGCGGCTTTGTCATTCCGGCACTTGTCAAGCTGTATGAGGTGACGGGTGAGGACAAGTATCTTGACCTTGCCAAGCGCGCGATGCGCTTCTATATGACGCGCGATCTTGACAAATTCGTCTGTACCGCCGGTGCGCTTGATACCTGCTGTGTCGACAAGGAAACGTCGTTCCCGTTTGTCGTCAGCGGTATTCTGCTGTATCAGACGACAGGGGATGCGCAGTATCTGGAGGACGCCAAACGTGCGGCGTACTACTTCACGTCGTGGATGTTCCATTATGATCCTGTTTACGGCGACGATTCCGAAATTCACGAATATGATGTCACCGTCAAGGGTCTGACCTCCGTTTCGGCACAGCACCATCATCTCGATATGTATGCAGGCATCATCGTGCCGTATCTGCGCACACTTGCCGACCTGACAGGGGATGAGAACTGGCGCATCCGTGCCGACATGATGTGGCGTGCGGTGACACAGTACATCGGTGACGGAGAACTCATCGTTCACAATGTCGTGCGTCCCATAGGTTCGCAGAACGAAGCACTGTTCCATTGCCGCTGGGGCTTTGGTCACGGCAGACGCGGACAGCTCAATGACTGGCTTGTCGCATGGCCGTGTGCGTTCCGTCTGTCGGTCTTGGCGGAAGAAGAATTCTGATAAGAAAACAGGGAGTACAGCGTGATGTTGTGCTCCCTGTTACGTTTGATATTTCCTTATTTCTGTAGGGGCGATTCACGAATCGCCCGTTTCATTTCTTGTAATCGAACATAGATAAATGGAACATAGACAAATAGATGATAGATAGAGCATCTTTCTGTTTGCATCAATTCTGCGCGGAATTTGCGGGCGATTCATGAATCGACCCTACATATGTGAGAAAATGCTGCCGCATCCCGCAATTTCTTCTCCCACATTTCCCACCGCGCATCGGCTCTCATTTCCTGTTCCACTTTGGAATAATCGGGATTGCACCACATCGGGAAGGATTCCGCAAGCACACCGCAGAGGGTATTTTCCCCGATCAAACCAGTACCTAACAAATCAACGGGAACATGCTTGACGAGAGGTGCTGAATACCTTGCATTCGGTGTGCGAACCACGCGGTCATATGCGATTGCATGGTCAGCCGCACGGTCAAGTGATGCAAATGCTTCATCATGATATTCCGCATAATCCCATTGCAGTCGTGCAAGATAGAGGTACAGATAGGCAACTTCCTTGTGATAATACCCGAGATTTCCATCGTCACACAAAAAATCAAACAGTGCAATCAAACCTTTTACTTTGTGTACCGGCATATCGGTATCGTAGTGATGAATGTCATTGACAAGTGCGTACATTGTCAGTTCGACAAATTGATATGCCAGTTCCAGTAATGCTTCTCCGAGATACTGTGCCTGTTCTTTTCCGTCAACGGCATTGGTGCGTGTGATTTCTTTGCAATGACTGAGCGGCGGCAGACGGTCAGCAAGCGCGAGTGCCTTATCATACTCGCCAAAGTTGCGGTACAGCATGACAAGAGAGCCAATTGACTTGTTTCGGATGTTGTCGTTTTGTGCCGTCTGAATCAGCGTTTCATATAATGCCGCCGCTTCCAGCCAATATTCGTTTGTCTTGTGACGGTCAAAGCAATGCTGGATGTGTCCGTCCTCGCCGTAGTGCAGCCATTCCCTATGCCTTTGCCAACCGGTTTCCGCTAATATTTTTGCCAGTCGATGCGTCAGCCGTTCATTGCCGGGAAATTCCGCAAGTCCGGTGCGGAGCAGTGTGATGCAGTCGTCGTTTGTCACGTCGTCCATGATGTTCTGCCGGTCAAGCGCGTCGACCTGTGCTAAAATGGCATCAATTTTTGCTTCCCGCTCGCCCTGATAGCCAAACAGTTCATCAATGGAAATGCCGAATACATTGGCAATGGCGGGAATCAGTTCCATGTCGGGATAACTGCCGCCCGACTCCCAGCGGCTGACCGCCTGCGCTGTGACGCCGAGCAGTACGGCAAGCTCCTCCTGGGTGCGTTCGTCGCGGCGGCGCAGCTCGCGGATTGTGGTTCCGAGATTCAGTTTCATGTTGATTGATCGTTTCTCCTGTGTTTTGTATATTTGTAGGGGCGATTCATGAATCGCCCGGCTGCATATGCGGTTTCATCTGTACAGGAGATATCCTTTCCTATATTCACCAAGCGCTTTGTGTGACTGTATTATAACAAATATGTGTACACAAGTCAATGATCAATCATTTGTTTGAAAATCAACCGTTGTTTGTATTGGGACAGCGGCAACATTTTTCGGGAATTTTTGCAAAAGTGCTTTTCATTTCGGACAGAATATGGTATAATAATCATATTGAGTTCACGGAAAGGACCTTACAGAAATGAAAGAATTTTATTCAATTGACGTTGCGGGTGTCAAGCGCGACCTGCCGCTGTGTGCGCTGACGGATGAGCTGTATATCGGCGCGTTTGTCATCTTCGGCGATGTGGAGCTGACCGTTGCCGCAGCAACAGCACTGCTTGAAAAAGCACCGGAATTTGATATCATGATTACGGCGGAGTCCAAGGGCATCCCGCTGGTTTATGAAATGGCACGGCAGTGCGGTGCGCAGAACTACATTCTCGCGCGGAAAGCACCCAAGCTGTACATGAAGAACGTCATCAAGACCGAGGTCAAGTCCATTACGACCGCACGTGTGCAGACGTTGTATCTCGATCAGTCCGATGTGGACAAGATGGCAGGCAAGCGTGTTCTGATTGTCGATGACGTTGTTTCCACCGGTGAATCCCTGCACGCGCTGGAAGTGCTGGTAGAACGTGCCGGCGGCATCATCGCAGGAAAAATGGCAATTCTGGCAGAGGGCGACGCGATGAAGCGCGAGGATATTCTGTATGTGCAGAAGCTGCCGCTGTTTGATAAGAATGGGGAACCGATTGAGGGGTAAGAGAGAGTACCACGCTTTAAGAAAGCGCGAAAACCAAGCTTCGTCCACGCACGAAATATGTTCCTTTCTCTCCCGTGCGAGAGAAAGGAACCAAAGAGCGCACTTTCGTTCGTGCTGAATTGACACCGTACAAAAGCGATATTGGTACAGTGAGCAAGGTGTCAATAGGCACTCGCTCCTCTGGCGGAATTGTGATGCTATCCGCAAAGATGTGGTATGAGTGAATACCGGAGGCGGCGGTGTGCGCCTTTGCACATGGCAAAGAGCATGAGAAAGGGTTAGCTTCTTCCTTTGAAAAAACGATAAGAGAAAACGGGGCTGTTGCATTTAGAACAATGTGCAAAAACTCCCTCCGGCTCACCGAAGGTGAGCCACGGCAGATTGTCAAGCAAGTGCAACACCAAAAAATGCTTCAAAAGGAGATTTCCATCCCAAGCATTTTTTAGGTCTTAGGTTAATAGATAAAACAATATTTTGC
>SVRM01000071.1 GCA_015064785.1 Oscillospiraceae bacterium | reverse complement strand
GGTGCATCGGAATCAGGGGAAAAGGTGTACCAACCCTTGACAAGACTGTTGTATTCCTCACTATGTATGGGAATATTGCGCGAATACGGTGTTCCCGTAATTCCGGTGCAGTAAAAAGTAGCGCTTGTGCCGATTGCCCGGTACATCATCGGCCGCTGGATCATCCCTGCAAACAGCCTTGGCGCAGGAATATCCGGCGGCAGATGGTCAATGTCAAGAACCGGTTCTCGGGGCGGTACTTCTGTGTCGGCAGGTGCTTCTGTTTCCGTTTCGGCGGCCGCGGTTGTCACGGGTATCAGCACTTCAGTGATCGGTTCTGTCTCCTCGGCTGTGGTGACAGATTCGGTGACGGTGGGGGTGATTGCCTCCGTGTCTGTTCTGGATTCGGTAACGGTAACAGAAACGGCAGGATCGGTTTCCTCCTGTTTGATTTCCGTTTGCCGGCAGGATGGCATAGTCATCAGAATTACCGCTGTCACGATGGCGGTTATAAGGCGTTTTGTCATAGTCGTCCTCCTGTGATGATATCCGTATATTGATATAGACGTTCAAAATCCGATTTTGTTCCCTGTTTTTTGAAAAAATTCAAAAATTTTTTGTGTGGTCAGTCAGCCCCCGAAAAAATGAAAACATTGCTTGCGCCAAGTGCAACGCCATCCGCGCCTGCCTGTATGACGGTAAACTGCTCGCCGTCCTCCGGGAAGACCTCGGGCAGAAGCAGGGTCGTTTCGTCGACATAGATTGTTTCTGTCATCTCATCCCCGATCAGAACACGGGAAAACGGCGTGAAATTCTCTCCGGACAGATACAGTGAGGTGCCGACGGCACGGATGCTGTGAATCTGCACATCACGGATGCCGTAGCGCAGGTCGGTCGGCAGATATGGTGAGATGCCGTCCCAGACTGCACGGTCGCCGTACAGCATGTCGTATTCCAGCATTTCCAGCGCGGACAGATACGCATCGGTGCGGCTGATCTCGTCTGCATCGTCGGACCCCTCGGTTTGCTGTGCAAGATAGGTCTGGTGCAGGCGCGTGATGATACCCTCCTCTGTACCGATGCAGGATTGTACATGCGCGGCAAGTTGATAAGCGTGGAGATTGCGGTCATCGGCGGTCATGCCGTAATTGCTCCAGATGACGTATTCTGTCTCATACGGCGTGGAGCCGTCAGCAAGATCGTCAGCAGTATAATCAAAGCAAGGCAGATGATCGCCATACAGTACAAGCACGGTATCCTCGTCTGCGGCGGAAAGATCGGCAATCAGCGCACCGATGAAGGCGTCCGTTTCATAGAGCTGGTTGACATAATAGCGATACTGCGCCGCAAGCCCCTCATCGTCGATGCCGGACACGGTGATGCGCTGGGATGCAAGCTCCTCCGGCGTCAGTGTCGCTGTGACATTGCCGGTCAGGTTTCCGGCAAGGCTGTCACCTTCTGCGGCTTCCTCGTCAAACAGGCGGTCAATCAGAGACGGCAGATCGTAGGCATCCTCGGAGGACGGTGGTTCGGTGTCGTCGGGATATTTGCCGTGCGGCTGAACCGAGACGGCAAAGACAAAGTCCTGCCCGGGTGTGCTGTCGAGACAGGCGCGGATCTCCTTTGTCAGCACGGCGTCCTTTGCCCAGCCGAGCGGATTGCAGGTGACACCGGTCATATGCTCCAGCGGTACAAAGGTATCAAATCCGAGCATCGAGTAGACCCGGTGGCGTTCATAAAACGTCCCGGTGTTGTTGTGCAGGGCATGGGCCGTGTGACCGAGCGCGCGCAGATGGTATGCCATGGATTCACAGGTCGCAGTGCGCAGAACGGTTTTGTACGGATATTCACCCGCGCCGAAATCGTCCAGATTCATTCCGCTCAGAATTTCAAATTCGGTGTTGGCGGTTCCCGCACCGATGGACGGCACGGTCAGATAGCCCGACGGACAGGTGTCCTTCAGCGCAGTAAACACCGGCGTCGGGTCTTCGGAAAACGAAATTCCCTTCAGCCGTTTGACGTCAAAAAACGACTCCAGCTGAACAAATATGACGTTGGGCAGGGTGTTGTCCGTTGGCGGCGTCTCGCCGGAAACGGGAGCATCGACGGGTGTGGTTTCGGCTGCGGTGAGGTCTTCCGTGTCCGATTCCACGCCGATGTTGTCAAGGATTTCACCGATTTCCTCGCCCGAATAGTCTACAGGACGGTCAATGCCGCGGTCAAGCACGCTCAGCGAAAAACAGTAGGCGAAGCCGTAATCGGAATACGCCGCGGCAAGGTCGGGGAACTCTGTTGTAAATGCCCGGATGTGCAGGGAGAAGCCGAGAATCAGTGCTGTACAGACCGCAGATGCCGCCACGGCAGCCATTCGCCGGATACGTGTGCCTGGGGGAATCGGCTGCTTTTTTGTCCTGCGGAACAGCCGTACCAGACCGAGCAGGAGAAGCAGAATGCCGATGACAATCAGAATGATCTGGAACAGATTCAGATAGACATGGAGGATGCCGAAGCACGACACGATCAGACCGAAGTCGATGGCGGCAAGCGGGGTGTTCCGCATACCGAGCAGAACGAAGTTTGTGATGCCGAGAATCAGCCAGCCGGTGGTGACGCAGCTGTATACAAAGGCGCGTCTGGAAAACAGAAATGCCGGCAGCAGCGTGACAAACAGTATCAGCGCGTTGATGAAGAACACATACGGATGCAGAAGCAGATGCGCAGCGCCGTCAATGACCGAGCGGCGTCCGAGCATTTCGATGAGAAGATTGAGGAGGAGTGCAAGGATGGCAGGTGTCAGAAGCGGGCGCTCCTCGGCACACTGCTCAAATCGGGAGTATAGCGCATTGATTGCGGCGGCGATGGGTGAAAAAAATGATTTTACAGCGCGCAGAACGCGATTTTTGCTTGGATGGTTCATATTTGGAATCCTTTTTTACGGTAGGTACGGGTGGATGTATGCGATCATATCATAGCACGTTTTTCCTATGGATACAAGCAAAAAAATATGAACACTTTGTAGAAATTGCGTGAAAAATTCATATATCTTTTTATAAAAAAAGGAATTTCTATTTACATTCGCGTATTTTTAGGGTATAATGATAACATACCACATATCAAAGAAAGGATTTTATCTTATGAATTACATTCCTTTTGTCAATATCCGTATGGGTACCGCGTCCGTCAGCCGTTTCTCGCACGGCAACACGCTGCCCTATACCCAGCTTCCGTGGGCGATGGCAGGCTTTATGCCGCAGACCAACGGGAACGGCGGCGGCTGGTTCTTCCATGCCGATGACCGCTGTGTCGAGGGTATCCGTCTGACCCATCAGCCCAGCCCCTGGATCGGTGACTATGGTACCTTCTTAATGACGCCGGAAGCAGGCTCCCGTGTGTATGAACGCTATGACGGCGGCTGGTCCGGCTACCGTCCCGAGGAGACCACGTTCCGCCCCGATCTGCTGAAAGTCCGTTTCCTGCGCCAGAGATGTGACTTCTCCGTCACGCCGACCGAACGCGGCGGTATGATCGCTCTGCATTTTGATATGATCAAAAACATCGGTCTGACTTTCCATCCGCTCAAGGGCAATAACGGCTGGAGATACGATGCCGACAAAAACATCCTCTGGGGCTGGACCGACGGTCATTCGCAGGACAAGCCTGTCAATTTCAAGATGTTCATCGCTGTGCAGTTCAATGAGGGCGATGTCAATGCCGATGCGTTCTCTGTTTTTAGCGTTGAAAATCTCGGTCAGGGCTGTCATGTCATGTTCAACCGCCCCGACGTCACGGCAAAGATCGCCATTTCCTATCTGTCCGAAGAACAGGCGCTTTATAACTTGAACGAGGACATGGGCGGCAAGTGCTTCTGCACCGTACAGAAGGAAGCCGAGGACAAGTGGGAAGAGATTCTGCACCGCATTGAAATCGATGCTGTGGATGAGGATCAGCTGACCACGTTCTACTCCTGCCTGTACAGAACCGTGCTGTTCCCGCACAAGGCGTATGAACACGACATGGAAACCGGCGAAAATGTCCATTATTCCACGTTTACCGGCAAGAAGACACCCGGTGTCCGTTATACCGACAACGGCTTCTGGGATACCTACCGCACGGTTTATCCGCTGTATGCGCTGATCGCACGCGACGAATATGCCGAAATTCTCGACGGTTTTGTCGCAGACTACCGCGACGGCGGATGGCTGCCGAGATGGCCGTCCCTCGGTGAGGTTGGCTGTATGCCGTCCACGCTGATTGATGCGGTCATCGCGGATGCCGCTGTCAAGGGCATCGGTACAAAGGCACTCTGGACGGAAGCACTTGAGGGTATGCTCCATCATGCCAACCACAACGGTCCGGAGAACCGCTACGGCAGAAACGGTGCCGAAAAGTACGTCAAGCTCGGCTATATGCCGCGTGACCAGTACCACGAATCGGTCAACCTGACGCTCGATGCGGCATACGGTGACTGGTGTATCGCGCGTGTTGCCGAGGTGCTCGGCTATGACGCAGACTTTATTGCAAACTACGACAGACGCGCAAAGAACTACGAAAAGCTCTTTGACCGCGAAACCGGCTTTATGCGCGGCAAGGACGAGGCGGGCAACATGAAGGACAACTTCGACCCGCTGTGCTGGGGCGGCGAATATACCGAGGGCTGTGCATGGCAGTCGACCTTTGCCGTTCCGCATGATGTCATGGGGCTGGCAGAACTGTTCGGCGGCCGTGAGGCGATGATTGCAAAGCTCGATGCGCTGTTTGCAACGAAGCCGGAATATATCGTTGACGGCTACGGATACGAAATCCATGAGATGACCGAGCTTGCGGCAATCGACTTCGGTCAGTGCGCCATCTCCAACCAGCCGTCGTTCCACTTCCCCTTCCTGTTCTCCCTGCTCGGTGAAGAAGCAAAGGCAAGCAAGTGGGTAAAAGAGCTGACGACCGTCTTCCACGCAACGCCCACCGGTTATCCCGGAGACGAGGACAACGGTACGACCTCCGCATGGTATATCTTTGCGGTACTCGGCATTTATCCCGTCTGTCCCGGTATGCCCGGAACGGCAGGCTATGCAAAGACCGATATGCTTGTCAAGGGTGCGAAGATTCTTGGCCGTGAATGGGATCACGACCATATCGAAAATTATATTTGATGATAGGGCATTGACAGTACAATGTTTATCATAAAAACATCAAAGTGAGGTATTTCAAATGAACAAGGACAAACTGAAAGGTTTTGCCGCCGGTGTTGCGGCAACACTGCTCGTTTCCACAACGGTTGTTCCGGCGGTTGCTGCCGGCGTGACCAAGACGGCAGAATTGTACTACAACAACATCAAGGTTGTCATCGAGGGCAAGCGTGCCGATCTGAAGGACGCGCTGGGCAATCCGGTAGAACCGTTTACCATCAATGGTACGACCTACCTTCCTGTCAGAGCGGTTGCAAATGCACTGGATATGGCAGTTGACTGGGACGGTAAGACGCAGACTGTTTATCTCGGTGCAAGCGAAGAAATGGAACAGCCGAGTGTTTGGCTGAAGGATCTGGATGTATTTGCGGGTAGAACATATAACAGTGCGTTAAATGAAGTTGAATTTGGCGGACCTGCATACAACAGTTATTTTACTGATAATACGGGCAAGGTATATGACAACTATATGTCTATTTATACTGATGTTTCATATATTTTGAATGGTAAGTATAAAACCTTAAAGGGTACTTGGTATCTGACCAACCAAGACAAGAATTCCTCTACAGAGTGGCGTATTCTGGTTTATGGTGATGATGAAATGCTGTATGCATCGGAAAGCGTCATGAAAGGAAGTATGCCTGCGGAAATCAACGTAGATGTTTCAAATGTCATGGTAATGAAGATTGTTGTGCAGTATTATACCGGTAATTATTGGTCTACTTTGAATGCCAATAGTTATACTGCATTGCTTGGCAACGCTGGTCTCTATGTACCGCAGGAAGCAGAAGATGAAGCAGCCGCTGAATCCGAAACCGAACCGGTGGATACCGAAGTTGCGGCTGAATAATCCGTTTTCAGCATGAAAATCGCCAAAATCAGCTTTATCGTTTTATATCTCCTTGCAATTCTCTGGAATCTGCTCTGTCTGATCGGTCCGATATCCGTGGGAAAATGGGCATTTTCTTGTACCTTGGTTGCGATTGCCAATCTGGTTGTCCTGTTTCTGCAATCGCGGGCAAAGAAAACACTGACTGCTCCCGCGGATGAACCCGGGAAAAAGCAGACAGAGAAGACCGTTTCCGTATTGGTTGTGATTCTCTGTGTTGTATGGTTTATCACATCGCTTGCGTGTATTTTGTATCCGATGTAATTGCGGGATTTCAAATGCAGAATCAAAAAATCCTCCCTGTGACGAAACATCATAGGGAGGATTTGTATTTATCCTGCGGTGTAGAGGAGCTGGTTATTTCAAAATCGCCATGACATTTTGATATTTATCATAATAAAATTCTTTGCTGGCAGGTGATAACTTCCGATAACTCCGCTCCAATTTCCCTCGAACAAAGTCAATTCCCTCGGAAATGCTCATTCTCCGTTCCACATACGCAAGATACAGCAGACTTGGGACACTGTCAAAGTGGGATATGGCATCGGCATCCGCTATGCATAATTCTTCCGCGCTGACTTTTGCTCCCGGAACACTTCCGCGGTGATTGCGGATACAAGCCTGAATCAATGGGATTTTTTGTGTATCATATTGCATTTGAGTCAGCAGAGAAGATGCGATTTCTGCACCGTGGATGTGATGCTCTTCGTATAAGCTGTAATCGGTGACGGATGCGATATCGTGCAGCCATGCGGCGATCATGACGGTTTCTTTATCCGCATGAAATTTTTCGGCAAGCAGTTCCGCGTTTCTGACCACAGCTTCAATATGGTAATAACATCCGATGCCGAATTTGTTGGATGGCAGGATACAACGGTTATACACTTCTGTCTGCAATGCTTGATAGATTTGTTGATATGTGGTATCTTTCATGGTTTCTCCTGTATTGACAGGAGGTGCTGCAAAAACCTGCAGCACCTCGACAGTCAATATTATCTCTCAATCAGAATCGTCTTGATCTCAAATGGACGGAACTGTAAGAATACCGAACCGTCAACGATCTTCAGCTCTTCCTTCTTTTCTTCCAGCATATTCGTGACAAAGACGCGCTTTGCATCATAGACGTTCAGCGTGCAGTTGGTCGCAGACCGCTCGCACTCATAGAGACGCAGAACATATGCGTTCGGGGTGTCTTCCGCGTTCTTGACCGCTTCGCAGATGATGCTCGGTGCGCAGACATCGAACAGCTTCGGCGCGTTCAGAATACCGTCAACGATGATCGGCTTACGGTTGAGCATGTACGCCGGCATGACGACATTGCCCGCATTGAATGCACCGATGTGCGGCAGCAGCGAGTAGGTCATTGTGTGAACACCGAAGTCGGTGACAAAGTCAGGACGGCAGCCGCCGCGGTGAAGTGTCAGACGCATATCACTGCCTTCCACGGAGATACCGTACTTGCAGTCGTTGAGCAGCGCAACGCCGTAACGGGTTTCGGAAATGTCGGTCCACTTGTGGTTGCAGACCTCGAACTTCGCCGCTTCCAGCGCATTGTTTCTCGTGGTTGCGCGGTCAACGTGACCGAACTGGATCTCGTTCTTTGCAAAGCCGGAACGGATGGCAACATCAAAACCGGCCTTCATCAGCGCGTGGCGTTCCTGCCAGTCGAGCTTCATTTCGTAGTCGATGCGTGCGCTGTCTGCATAGAAGACGGTGTCAACAACAGCCTGGGACTTCTTGCCGAATGTATAAACGGAACGGATACGATACTCGACCGCACCGTCGGAGACGACTTCGCGGGACTGCAGGGTCGTGACGGGCTTCAGCTTTAAGAAGATGTCGTCCTCAACCTCCCAGTTGTCGTATGCCGTCGGCATATCCTCACCGAACCACAGCGTTCCGAGCGGCGCGCCCTTACCATTGGCGATTTCGCGTTCGACACGGCGGTCGTAGAGGGAGGTGATATAGCCGGATTCGTCAAAGGTGACGCGGTAGCACGGCGTGACGAGCACATTGCCCTCTGCACGGAAGACGGATTCCCCGGCTGCCGGTGCGGTCTTTTTGAGTGCTACGGATTCCATCGCGCCGAGCGTGGAGGAGAGGGCAACTGCGGTCTTCTCACAGCCGTTGATATCGGTGTAGCTCTGTGCTCTCTGTCCTTCAATGCCGGTTGTACCGTCGAGGACGATAACATCGTCGCGGTCAAAGGACAGCGGGTTGTAAACGGAAACGGTGTCATCTGCCGGTGTCGTCATCTTGTCAGCATACGCATGGGCTGCGGAGAGTGCATTTTCGATGAGGGAGTTCATTTCGGGGATTGCGATTTCGTAAACGCGCGGGATGGAGGTGCCGGGCAGAATGTCGTGGAACTGGTTCTTCAACAGAATCTTGAACCATTCGTCGTGCTTTTCATGGGTTGCCTCACCGGACAGGACGTTGAACAGCTCGTAATCGGCAAGTGCCAGCTCGGCAAGACGGTTGTTGCGCTTGACATCGTGCATCTGTGTCAGCGTGCCGCGGTGATATTCCAGATACAGCTCACCGTCGAACAGCGGCAGCTTGTCCTTTCTTGCCTCGATGTCTTCCATGAACTTCGAGATTGTGGTCGGAACGATTTCCGGCATACCGTCAAGGTCGATGGAGCGCTTCAAAAATTCCAGCATACCGTAGGTCGGTCCGCCGCCGCCGTCGCCGAAGCCGTATGCCGCCAGACGGTGGTCATTGGAGTGCTTGTCGCGGATCTCGGTGACCGTACCCATCAGCGTTTTGACATCGGGAATCAGGTGCATACGGTTGAGATGCGTTGTGACCTCGGTGCCGTCGATGCCGCGCCAGATGAAGGTATCTGCCGGGAAGACATTGAGGTCTGCCCATGCCATCTTGGTGGTGTAGAAATACTTGACCTCGGACTCTTGCATGATCTGCGGAATCGCGCCGTTGTAGCCGAAGGTATCGGGCAGCCAGAATGCATCGGAGGTGTAGCCCATGTGCTCACGGGTAAAGCGCTGACCGTAGAGGAACTGACGGACCATTGCCTCGCCGCCGGTGATGTTGCAGTCACATTCGACCCAGACACCGCCGTTCGGCTCATAGCGTCCCTCGGCGACCTTCTGCTTGATGCCCTCAAAAATGTCGGGGTAGTATTCTCTCATCCAGTCAAGATGCAGTGCGGAGGACTGAATGAACGTGTATTCCGGATAGATATCCATCAGATTGAGCGTCTGGGAATACGTTCTTGCGCACTTGCGGATCGTTTCATCGACCGGCCACAGCCAGGCCGTATCCATGTGGGAGTGACCGATGACGCCGATCTTGCCGCGGCTGCGGTCACCGCCCTCGTTCTTCTGCAGTGCCGGCGCGAGGATTTCGGACATCTTTGCGCAGGCATCGCGGAGCTCCTCGTCTGTTGCAGCGTTGACATCGCCGATCAGATACGGGAATGCTTCCATGATGCATTCATGTGCGCGCATGGCGGTGAAGTTTTCACCCGGCAGACGTGCGATCTGCAGTGCCGTTGCGATATCGAACAGAAAATCGCGGATGACGGTGTCCATGATTGCAAAGCGGACGCCGTGGTAGCGATGCTCACACTTGTCATGCACGGATTCGTCTCGGTCATAATTTGCATACGGCTCGCATCCCAGACAGGTGTGACCGGCATAACATTCGAGCGCGATTTCATAGGTGTCGCCTGCCTTGGCGGGAGATGCTAAAAACATCGCGGAGTGCATACCGCCGAGGAACTGGTTCTTGGAGTTGATGATGCCGGCGGGCTTGCCGTTGCGGAAGCACATGACTTCAACCGCTTCCGCCTCACAGATGACCGCAAGCGTCTGACCGTCCGCTTCTGCCGGAACGGTATAGGTGGTCGACAGCCACAGGTTGCCCCATTCGTGACCCCAGACGGTGCCGGGTGCGATGGGGGTCATGTCGGATTTTGCCGGTGGGGTGCGCAGATGGTCATCTGTCGCATAGGACAGAACCTCGTCTGCTTCTCCGATGACGCGGAAAATTTTGCGTGCGTAAAGCTCTAAAATGCTGTCGAATTTTTTGTAGGTTCTTTCAATATAAGCGTTGTGATTCAAGGGGTTATCCTCCTCTGTTTAGTTTTCGGGTTTGTGGGTGGAGCCGATGTTGCCCTCGGTGATGACATCGGGATTGTCGCCGAGCAGGACAATGCCGTCCTCAATCGAGCCGCGGTTCCAGACATTGTCGCGGACAATGCACTGGTTGCAGTTCCTGATGACGATACAGTAGTCCGGGCTCCATGTGCCAACACCGCCGTCGTCGCGTCCGATACGGAAGGAATTGCCGGACACAACGATGTTGTCTGCTTTTGTCATGCGGATGTGTGCGCTGTCGTAGACCTCATCAAACGGTTCGGGCTTGGGCTTGCCGGAGCGGTAGATCAGATTGCCCGTGACGGAAATCGCGGTTGCGTAACCGTCGTCTGTGCCGAGGACCAGAGCCGGACCGCCGGAACGGTCGAAGTAGTTGCCCGTGAAGTTGCAGCAGTTGACGTTGGGCAGATAGAAGCCTGCAAGACGGTTCCATTCGACGCGGTTGCCCGTTGCCGTGACCGATGCACAGCAGGGACCGCCCTTGATGCCGCCGTCGCGGTTGCCGGAGAACCAGTTGTCGATGATGAAGCCGTCCCAGCCGTCAATGTAAAGACCGGCATTCGAGAAGCACAGCATCGAGTGGCGCACGGAGAAGCACCAGATGTGTTCCAGATGTACCGCGTCACCGGAGAAGTTGCCGATGCGGCAGTCGTCGATGGTCGGGGTATCCTCCTCGGAGCCGCCGTTGTACTTATCCCAGTACAGCTTGACACCGTGAACGCCCTCGCCGAGATTCTGCCCGTTCAGACTCATGCCGCGGATGGCACAGCCGAATGCACCCGTGATGTCGAGCAGACAGTCGGTATCCGCCGTGTTCAGCGTGAAAATTGAGGAACCGTAGGAGCGGAAGGACCACGCGGAATGACCCTCAAGCGAAACGCCTTTTCCCATTTTCAGCTTGCCGGTCATGTAGTTTCCGGGCGGCACCTGCACGACACCGCGGCATTCCGATGCGGCGTCCAGGGCTGCCTGAATGGCTGAGGTATTGTCGGTCACACCGTCGCCGACCGCACCGAACGCAGTGATATCAAAAATGTTTGTCATGAGAAGAACCTCCTTTGATAACAATTTTTTTCTACTGCAATCATACCATATACCGCGGTATCTGTCAAGAGGTTCTTTGCGTTTTTTCTGCTGTGTCATGCGGAAGAATGTTCCAAAAACGTACGAATTTTCAAAATGCACCTTGACGGGAGGACATTCCTGCGTTATAATGTATACCGCATATATAATGAAAGGAATGGATGATCATATGGACCGGATATGGACTGTACTGATTGCGGCGGCAGCGGGGGCGGCCTTGCTGTGGCTGCTGTATGAGCTGACAGGCAATTTTTTTTACCGTATGGCAATTGATGCGCATTCGGAGAAGTGGTTTCTGAAACCGCCGAAGAAAAAGAAGGGAAAATCGATTGACGGCGCGGACAGCTATTCCGCGATGAAAAACAATGACCGTGAAGCATACGAACGCGATCTGGACACGGCGTTCTTTGATTCGCACACACCGCAGATTCCCGCGGTTGTCTCCTCCGACCATAGACAGCTTTGCCTGAAAGGGTATTATTATCCTGCGGCGAACCCGTCGGACAAATGGCTTCTGTTCTTCCACGGATATGCAAGCTCGGTGGTCTGGTCGCGCCGCTGGATCCGAACCCTGCACGAACACGGGTATCATGTGCTGGCGCCCGACATGCGCGGTCATGGCATGAGCGAGGGCGATTACATCGGTATGGGCTGGGACGAACGGCTGGATGTGCTTGTATGGGTGGACTGGATCATAAAACAGAATCCGAAGGCGCAGATTCTTGTATCCGGTGTCTCCATGGGCGGTGCGACGGTATTGTGTGCTGCCGGGGAGGTGCTTCCGGAACAGGTGAAATGCCTGATTGCCGACTGCGGGTACACCTCGGTGCGTGACATTCTGTCCTATCAGCTTCATGCGCTGTTCCATCTGCCCGATTTCCCGTTTCTGTATGCCGCACGGACTGCCATCCGCCGCAGGGCCGGATATGACATCTTTCATGCCAGTGCGCTGGAGCAGCTGAAAAAAGCGACAAAGCCGATTTTGATGATTCACGGCGAGGAAGACAAATTCGTGCCGTTTTCGATGCTTGCACAGGTTTATGCTGCGGCGGCAAGTGCGGAAAAGGAGATGCTCGCCATCCCCGGTGCCGGTCACGGAACGGCGTGCTGTACCGAGCCGGATCTGTATTGGGCGCGGTATCTGGCGTTTGCCGAGCGATATATAAACTAATCATGGGAGGGATTGTCCGATATGGTCTTTGACTGTCAGAATTCCGTTGATTTTCTGCTGGAACACGGCAGAGATGTCATAAAGTATCGTCTGCACAAGGAAATTCTGCACGATCTGAATGCGTCAGAGGAGCAGACGATGCTCCAGCGCGTGACGCAGATGCCGGATTATCAGCTGCTTTGCACGCACGTCAAGCCAAACGGCTACATCGGATGCGGTATGCATTCCTGGGAAAAGTTCAAAACCTCGCATCTGGATGACGGGGAAAACGCCGCAAGACTGCTGCACAATTATGCCATTCCGCGGGATTGGCCGATTGTGCGGAATTTTGTTCGCGCGATGCGTGACGATGCGGTACTCGCGGAAGAATTTTCTTATTATCATCCGGAGACTGTACGGCTGGAACAGAGAAGTCTTGGCATCAACAGCGGCTCGACACTCGATGTGACGCTGTATACCTGTCAGGCACTGCTCGGATACGGCGACGATCCGGAAATGCGGCATTTCGTTGATGCTTCGTATCGGGCATTTGTCAGCCTGTTGGAGTATGACGACATCAACGAACTCACCACATACAACCCCAGTCTGAAACGGAAGTATAACTACCCGACGATCACGCCGGATACCTATTTCCCCTGTCAGTACCATTTAGAAACACTTGCAAATACGCAGTGCTGGCGCACGGAGGCGAACATTGCACGTCTTGCCGCAGCCATCGATCATCATGACCGCATCACAAAGGACTTCGGGGGTTTTGCTGTCAAGCTCGGCGGCAAGCAGGTGGGACCGGGCTGGGCGTATATGAATCCGTTTTTCCCGTTGTCCTTCCCGCAGAAAGCACCGAACCACAGAAAGACCCTGACCGCACTTGCGAGGGTCTGCGGAGATCGGACAAAGGTTGTCAGAGATTCTGTCGAAACACTGCGGGAACTGTTGTCGGAGGACGGCGTTCTGCGAACAACATTTGCATCCTCTTATGAAAAAAGCCGGTTCAAGGACAATTTCAGAAGCGGTCATCCGTATGCCGAGGTGGGCTTGGAGCCGGATCATAAAAAGGATACCGCGATCTGGTGTGAGCTGACTTTCTGGGCGGTTGAATTTCTGTATTATGCGGAACACGGCGGAACGGTATCGCTGTGATGGCATTTGTTCGCGGAAAGATCGGTTATAATCAAACTCTCCCTTGCAATCCGGACGCGGATATGCTATAATCAAAACAGAACAGGAATTGGAGGTGATGAATATGACATTCGGAATGCGGAACATCGGATGGAATATCAGTCACCTTGTCTTTTTGGCGCGGTGACTGTCTGCGCCGCCGTCGGGAGAATTCCCGGCATTTCTGCGCCGTCCGATGAGAGGATGGTGCATCTTTTTTTGTCCTGCATTCCGATATGACACGGATGCAGGACTTTATTTTTGGAGGGGATGATGTGAAGTGAAGCGGCTTTCATGTTTTGTGATGGGGCAGGCACCGAATGACGACAGCTACATCAAAATGTATGAGGGTGCCATGTTTGACGTGTTCAGCAATGAAACCGTCTATGAATCCGTCTACTGGTACGGCGAAATCGGTTATCGGGTTGAGAGAAGCAAAAAGAACGATCCGACTTGTCCGACGGTGACGGTGATGGTACCCTGTGATCTGTTGATTTCAGAGGAGGTTGATGGTTTGAAGCGGTTAAAATATTATTTTCTGCATATGCAGCCAAAGGATGAAACGTACAAAAGTATATATGAAGGAAAAATGATGGCGACGCTCATCACGTCCGGCGGAGAACCGCTGGAATTTCCCGAAGAACACGCTGAGGCGGTGTATTGGGAAAATCCGGGCGGCATCCGAGAGGGCATTTCGTATGAATACGCGCAGACACATAAGCTCGCAAAGGACTGTCCGACGGTCAAGGTGCGCATTCCGGCAGAAAAACTTGGGAACATTCCGCTGCCGGAGCATGATGAAATGACCGTACATCATGCGTTTTCAGCGCAGGCGGCAGCGGCGGCGGATTTTTGCCTGCGGGCATTCGGACAAAAGCTCGCCGGACTGAATGCCGCGCTGTATAACCGCAGCCGTCCGGATAAGGAAAACGGTGCATATTATTTTCCGAAGCCCGGAGGTGAGGTACTGGTGCGCAACGGCGCGTATTTTGCGATGTGTCAGCCGAAGTATTATGAAAACGGCAGCGGCATTTCGGTCTATATCCGGGACGGCGATCAGGAAAAATGCAAGCCGGTGCTTTGCCTGTGTCTGACCTTGCAGGTACAGCTGCCGCAGAAAAAGCATGAAAAGGCGATGCGGATGCTGTGCCGGGATTTGCCGGCGGCAGTCGAGGAATTTGTGCGGGAATTTGATGCGGCAGGCTGCTGTGATGCGGTTGCGCTTGCCGAAACCCAGACGGCGATCCGGTCCGCACTTCGTGACAGTCCGTACTGCGCGTTTATTGCCGACGGTGCAATTCTGCCGCGTGACAGTAAAACCGGCGGTGCGATGGAAGGGGCGATTCCGTTTTGTGCGCCGGAAGGAACGAAAATCATCCTGGCAGGAATACCGGGAATGGGCATTCGGCGCGGCGTTACCGTCATTACCGGAGGCGGCTATTCCGGAAAATCGACGGTTCTGGATGCGATTGCCGAGGGTGTTTATAATCATGTCGGCGGAGACGGCAGAGAGCTGTGCATCACCGATGAAACAGCAGTGTCGATTGCGGCGGAGGATGGTCGGTGCGTGAGAAATCTGAACATTGCGCCGTTCATCAAGTGGCTTCCGGGCGGAAATCCTGCAGATTTTTCGACTGTACATGCATCCGGCTCCACGTCACAGGCGGCCAATATTATGGAAGCAGTGGACTCCGGTGCGCGTCTTTTGCTGATCGATGAAGACCGCAGTGCGACGAACTTCATGATTCGTGATAAGCTGATGAAGGCGCTGATTCGCCGCGAGCCGATCACGCCGTTTACCGATCGCGTGCAGGAGCTTGCGGGACGTGATGTGTCGACAATTCTGGTCATCGGCGGCAGCGGAGAATATCTTGCGGTTGCGGATGCCGTTTATATGATGGATGCCTATATTATGCACGATGTAACGGTGCAGGCGAAAGCGCTCGCGTCGGCACACGGAATTGCCCATGAAATTCCTGCGGCGGCGGAATGGGATGCCGGTCGTCTGGTAGAGAAGCTGAATTTCTCGTCGTATCCGGAAAATTCCGGTTCAGAACGCATGGAGGTGTCGGATATGGGATATCTTATCCTTGGCAGGGAAGCAGTTGATTTGCGCGGTCTTCAGCAGCTGATGAGCGAAGGGCAGCGGCAGGCAGCAGGATTTATCCTCCGTTATCTGATGATCCGGGAAAAAGAAGCGGCATTTTCGCTTTCGGACCGTCTGGATGCACTGATGGAAACATTGGAGCGTGATGGGCTGGATTCGATTTATTCATCTTATTTTACGTCATGCGGCAGATTTTTTGATCTTCCGCGCAAACAGGATATCATCGCGGTTGTGCATCGGATGCGGCAAATTACCTATGTGCGAAATGATCGCTGATAGATGAAATAAAGGGGCAAATGCGTGGTTATGAAGGAAAAATCACGCATTTGTCCGAAATGAAACGAAAAAGATGAAAAATATTAGAAAAAGGTATTGACAAAAAAGGACAAAGGTGATATAATATACAGGTCGCAAGCGAAGGTTACAGAAACGTGACCTGTAGATGAAGAAAAAGTTAAGAAGATTTTGAAAAAGTTTCAAAAACCTCTTGACAAGTCGAAATGCTTGTGATATAATATATAAGCTGTCAACGAAAAACGGCAGCCGATGATCCTTGAAAATTGAACAACAGACGAAAGATTGTACGAATGAATGAGAGATAAGAAATTGTCTTTCAGGAATCTCGACAATTCCTTTTTAAGCGATGAAAAAATCGCACTCTAACAAAGTAAGAGAGCTAAATCATAGCTCGGATGATTGAACGGACAAACAAGTTTGTCCTTTGAATACCAACATTCGAGAGTTTGATCCTGGCTCAGGATGAACGCTGGCGGCGTGCATAACACATTCAAGTCGAACGGTGGAACTTCCCCTCGGGGAAGTTCTTCAGTGGCGGACGGGTGAGTAACGCGTGAATAACCTGCCTGTGTGTGGGGGATAACAGCCGGAAACAGCTGCTAATACCGCATAACGTATACATTTCGCATGTGATGTATACCAAAGATTTATTGCATACAGATGGATTCGCGTCCGATTAGATAGTTGGTGAGGTAACGGCCCACCAAGTCGACGATCGGTAGCCGGACTGAGAGGTTGAACGGCCACATTGGAACTGAGATAC
>SVRM01000070.1 GCA_015064785.1 Oscillospiraceae bacterium | reverse complement strand
GCAGGAATATCCTGCGCGAAGGAGAGTCTGCCGCCAATCTCGCAAGCTACGACCATGTGTTGTTCTGTCTGGATGCCGAAACCTTGGAAAAGCGGCAGCTCTGTGTACTCGGACGCGCGGATGAAGCTGAACTGGATTCCATTGTCGGTTTTTTCGGTGATCGGATTCTTTGGCGGCGCGGCACGGAATGGTACACTACCGACCTTGACAGCGGTGATCGGCAGGCGTTCGGAACGTTCAAGGATATTGAACTGAATGGAATGCTCTGTGATAGGGAAAACGGTGTGCTTTACTGTATGAGAAATACCGACGAGCTGCTTGGATATATAGGAACATCGAGTGGCCCATTTGCGGACAAACGCCCCGTTTACAACAGAATTCCCACCATCATCCGCGCCGACGGAAGCATCACGGAACTGCCGGACATTCACGCCACCGGTTTTCTTGAAGTAACGGCAGATTATTTCTACTATTACAAATTCGGCGAAATTACGGAAACCTCGATTATCGATGGCGCTCTTTACCGCTGTCGCCATGATGGAAGTGCCGAGGAATGTGTGCTGACAGCCGAGGAGCTGAGCGGGGCTGAAATCGGTCGTATTGCTGGCGGTGCGGCATATCTGCGGGAGGATGATGCTCTGGTGAAGCTGGATTTTGAAACGAAAACGCGCGATGTGATTTTTACGAGAGAAACAAAATGAAAAGATTGCTATTGTTAATGATTGTTCTGATACTGTTATCGCTCACTTCCTGTGCTGAATCAGAACCAATCACTTTCCCCTTCATCCTCTCTACAGCAAACGATTATCCCTTGCTGAAATACAGCACAAAATCCTGTACGGTCAGCACACTTTGTCCGGATGTTTACTGTGAACACAATTCATCAGGCGCAAATGATGATCTATGCGAGTTCTCGTCTGTTCTCGAGTATGCTTTCAGCGGTGACAGGATGTATTACATCCGCTATCCGATCTACAAGGAAGACGGACTATACGCACATCTGAAGTATTACAACTATGTCACCGGGGAAATCTGTCTGATCCGTGAAAGCGAGTATATAAGCGATCCCTTTTACGATCATGGTTATCTCTACTTCTGGGAGCAGTTCGCAAAGACAGATGACGAAATTGCAGATAAGAAAATGCACCTGTATCGGTACAACGTAAAAACAGGCGGAATCACTCGTTTGACGGATGCTTCCACCTGTTACGGCGGTGAACGATTCAATGGAATGATGCTGCCGCGCATTGTTCATGCAGATAAGAAACATTTTTACATCGTCAGCTACCCGGAGTATTACCGTGCTGATCATGATCTTGATAAGATCGAATCCATCACACCGGCTGATTTTCCAAAGGATGTTCTGGTGGAACTGGCGGATCAGCAGTATCTGCTTAACGGATTCCTGTATTCCATTCCCGATGGAACAAACACCCTTTTGCAAAAAGATACTCGAACCGGTGAAAGTGTGACCATTGCCGAGGCTGCAGTATCCTTTGTCATGGATGAGAATGCGCTTTATTATCAGCCCCGATATGAGGAAGCGGAAGCATATGAGGGATGGTACAATCGCAGTCATGGGCAAATTGTTCGATATGATCTGAACACCGGTGAACATTCGCTGATTCTGGACAGACCGGAAGTCCATCTATCTTCGAGGATGCAGGTGTCAGATGGCGTACTGATGGTTCAGCTGTATGGATATACCACAGATGCACACGGAGAAGAACGGTATGATGTTCTACCGGATGCGCTCATGTATAAAGATGAAACGTGGACATATGCTGTACCAAAATGAATGTTTATTGATTACCGGAATGGTTGTTTTTTCGTATTGATAAATCAACACTTTTCGGGAAAAATGAGTAACGTTCTGCTGCGGGTGTTATCCGATACGAATCCTACGGAGAGGGCGAGAATGGTTGCTCCTACATTGGAGGATTATTATCTGCACGTGTTCAGGGATGCTTCGGGGACATATTAAAATCACAAGTCGAAAAAAGACAGCACCGGCTTTGTGGTGCTGTCTTTTCTGCTATGCTGCATGGTAAGCCACACTTACCTTTCTTTCCGAAAACGGTTCCTTGCAATTTTTCTGAATTTCTGTTATCATAGTATCAGGATGCATCCAATACTTATTTTCAAGGAGAATCAGTTATGTCAATCGGAACAACCATCAAAACCCTGCGCCGCGGACGCGATCTGACGCAGGAAGAGCTTGCCGAGGTACTCGGCGTTTCAGCAAAGGCGGTTTCCCAATGGGAAAACGACAGAACCGCACCGGACCTGTCGCAGATTCCCGCTATCTGTACCTATTTTGATATCAGCGCGGATACCTTGCTTGGCATTGACACGGCACAAAGACGAAAAGTCCGGGATGAACTGTTTTCCGCCGCGCAGAAGCTGGCACAGACAGGACATCACAGAGAAGCCGCAGAGGCGTTTTCCACCGCACTTGCCCGTTTTCCCGACGATTTTGAAATTATGAACTTCCTCAATTATTCGGAATTTGTCTGTATCTCGCAGGGACTGTATCCGGCAGAGGAAGCACGGGAGCGCCGCGAGGACTGCATCCGCCGCAATGAACGGACGCTTGCAGCCTGTACCGATGACCGTCTTCGTTATCCTGCCATTGCATCCCTTGCAACGTGTTATGCCGAGGACGGCGACAAAGCGCGCGCAGAAGGCATGATCGCACGGCTGCCCGACATGGCGGAAGCACGCAATTTTGTCATGCCGACGATTTTGTCCGGGGACGAACGCATCCGCGCGGAACAGTGGCTGCTGTTTGATGTGCTCCACTACATCCGCCGCCGCATGATGTGGAACTTGAAGAACGATGATGACAGGGATTTCTACAGCCGCGAAGAAATGGCGGAAAAGCATCGCAAGGTGCTTGCACTGTTTGACCTGTTTTACGAGGACGGCGACATCGGCTTTTTCCATAATGATGTGCAGGATGCGCATCTGCATCTGGCGGTATACGAGGCGGAAAACGGAAATATGGACAAAGCGCTTGACCATCTGCGTCTGGCGGCGGAATCTGCGCTTGCGTTCACCGATTACTGTCGCGGTGAGCCGTATGTGCATACCTCGCTTCTGTTCCGCGGACTTGACAACCGCGGCGATCAGGTATCGCGCAATACACCCGATACCAATGTGCAGGAGGTCCTGCATGTCATGGCACAAGGTGTCTTTGACGGCATCCGCCGCACACCGGCCTTTGAGGATATCACCCGTCGGCTGACAGTGTCTGCCGACGGACAGTAAGTATCAGCCAAAAACAGACGAAGGGGTTGTCACAAGTTTTCAACTTGCAGCAACCCCCTTGATTTTCTGTTATGCTTCCTTGAAAATCCCGAACTTGCGGAAACGCTCGTAGCGTGTCTGCTGAAGCTGTTCGGGAGACAGTGCCAGAAGCTGCGTCAGGTCCTGCACAAGCTGCGCCTTGACCGCGGCACACATCGCAGGGAAATCCTGAAAGTCTTCCGGAATGATCTCCTCGGCAATGCCGTAGTGCTTCATATCCTCGGCGGTGATGTGCAGAACTTCGGCGGCATCGGCAACCTTTGCGGCATCCTTCCACAGAATGCTGGCACAGCCCTCGGGACTGATGACCGAATAGACGGCATTTTCCAGCATATAGACGCGGTTGGCACTCGCCAGCGCCAGTGCACCGCCTGACCCGCCCTCACCGATGATAATAGAGATCACCGGTACGCGCAGATCCATCATTTCCATAATGTTTTCGGCAATCGCCTCGCCCTGTCCGCGTTCTTCCGCATCGGCACCGCAAAAGGCACCCTGCGTGTCGACAAGACAGATGATCGGCCGCCCGAATTTTTCCGCCTGCTTCATCAGACGCAGCCCCTTGCGGTAACCCTCGGGCTTTGGACAGCCGAAATTTTTTGCCATGCGGGAGTGAATGTCCGTGCCGCGGTCAATGGCGATATAGGTAACGGGCAGATCGCCGAGCCGTCCGATTCCGCCGACAATCGCGGCATCGTCTCCAAAGCGGCGGTCGCCGTGCAGCTCCATGCAGTCCTCAAACAGACCGTCGATGTAGGCGGCACCCGTCGGACGGCGGGCGGCACGTGCGGCTTTCAGTTTATCGTATGCGGTCATAAGTCCCTCCTGTCAGGCAATTTCAATGTGCGGTTTTCTGTGCAGTCTGAGCAGATTGGCCAGAGCTGCGGGAAGCGCATTCCGCGGCACAATGCAGTCGATGAAGCCGTGCTCCAGCAGAAATTCCGCACGTTGGAAGTTGTTCGGCAATGCGGTTTTCGTGGTCTGCTCGACAACGCGGCGTCCGGCAAAGCCGATAAGCGCACCGGGCTCCGCAATCAGAATATCGCCCTGCATGGCAAAGCTCGCGGTGACGCCGCCTGTGGTCGGGTCGCAGAGGACCGTCAGATACAGATTGCCCGCGTTGGAGTGCTGCTTGACCGCACCGGACACCTTTGCCATCTGCATCAGGGAAATAATGCCCTCCTGCATCCGTGCGCCGCCCGATGCTGTAAAGCCGACGACCGGCAGGCTGTGTTCTGTGGCATATTCAAAGGTACGGGTGATTTTTTCGCCGACGACAGACCCCATGCTTGCCATGATGAACTGTGCGTCCATGACAAAAACGGCACAGGGCATCCCGCCGATCCTTGCCGTACCGCAGACAACCGCTTCCTGCTCACCGGTCGTTTTTTCTGCCTTTTCGAGCTTATCGGCATACCCGGGAAACCGGAAGAAGTCCTCACTTTTCAGATCATGAAACAGCTCGGCGAAGCTGCCTTCATCGACGGTTGCGGCAATGCGGGTGCGTGCGTCCATGCGCAGGTGCTGCCCGCAGGACGGACAGACCATCATGGCCCGCTTCATCTGCTTTGACGGGAATTCTGCCCGGCACGCGGTACAGACCGCCGGGGCGGGAGAAACCACGGCTTTGACTTTATCAATCAGGGATTCAAACATGGGATGGTATCCTTTCTGTGGGAATTATGTTGCGGCGGAATCCGCCTGTTCCATCAATGCAAAGGAAAACTCCGCGCTGACGCAGAGGACGCCGTTGACATAGCCTTCTCCTTTGGCAAAATAGAACGGCTTTTTGGCGCGGGTGATGCTGCATACCGTTTCCAGCGTTTCGCCGGGACGGACGGGATGTTTCCAGCGGACTTCCTTCATGCCGGTGAAGTACGGCGTGACAGCGCGTCCGGTCGGTTCCAGCAGAACACAGACGGTCTGCGCGAGGATTTCGCACTGAATGACGCCGGGAACGACGGGATTTTGGGGAAAGTGTCCGTCAAAGAACCACTCCTCGCCGGTAAATGTCTTTTTTGCGTGTGCGGTCTGCGCACCGTTTTCCTCGGTGACAAGCTCAGCCTCGTCAAGCAGCAGCATGGAGGAGCGGTGCGGCAGATAGTTTTTCAGCTGTTCGCACTTCATCATTCAGTCCACAACCTTTCGGAAGGCAAGGCAGGCATTGTGACCGCCGAAGCCGAGAGAGGTGGAAAGCGCCAGATTGACAGCGGTATGACATGCGCGCATCGGCGTGTAGTCCAGATCGCATTCCGGGTCGGGCGTTTCCAGATGGATTGTCGGCGGAATGCAGTCATGTACGAGCGCCAGAATGGCGGCAATCGCTTCCGCACCGCCGGCAGCGCCGAGCATGTGACCGGTCATGGATTTGGTGGAGGAGATGTGTATTTTTGCGGCATCCGCACCGAAGGCACGCTTGATGGCAAGTGTTTCTGTCTTGTCGTTGAGCGGTGTGCCGGTGCCGTGTGCGTTGAGATAAATCGTTTGGGGCGCGGGAACCTCCTCGGGCAGAGACTGGATGATCGCACGTGCGACCTGGGTTCCCTCGGGATCGGGCGCGGTGATGTGATGGGCATCGCAGGTTGCACCGTAGCCGACGATCTCCGCGTAAATTTTCGCACCGCGTGCCGCTGCATGTTCATAGGCTTCCAGTACCAGAATGCCGGCACCCTCGCCCATGACAAAGCCGCCGCGGCGGACATCAAAGGGCAGGGACGCCGCATCCCGGTCCGTCGCAGGTGACAGCGCTGACATGTTGCCGAAACCGGCGACGGCAAGCGGGTTGATGGATGCCTCGGCACCGCCGCAGATCATGGCGTCCGCATAGCCGTGGAGGATGGCGCGGTAAGCCTCACCGATGGCGGTGGAAGCGGTGGCACAGGCGGTTGCATGTGCCATATTCGGGCCCATGGCCCCAAAACGGATGGCGATATTGCCTGCCGCGATGTTGGAAATCATTTTCGGAATGAAGAGAGAGGACACCTTGCGGGAGCCGCCGTCCAGCATGGCCTCATGCTCGGCACACAGTGTGCCGAAGCCGCCGATACCGGAGCCGACGTAAACGCCGATGGCTTCCGCGCTGATGTTCTCACCGCAGACAAGACCGCTGTCCTGCATGGCTTCGTCGGCTGCCGCCAGCGCAAACTGTGTGTAGCGGTCGGTTTTGCGTGCGGTGGTTTTGTCAAGACGGGCGGCGGCATCAAAGTCCTTCACCTCTGCCGCAAGCGTGCATTTGGATGCCAAGACATCAAAGGAGGAAATGACATCGATTCCGCAGACGCCGCGCTGTAATGCGTCCCAATAAGCGGGAACGCCTGTGCCGATGGGAGTAACGGCTCCCATACCGGTAACGACAACTCTGTTCATGGATTGGATTCCTTTCTTGGTAACAAATAAAAGCGGAAAACCGGGATTACATCATCATACCGCCGTCGATGCGGATGACCTCACCTGTGATGTAGGCGGCATGGGGCGAGCAAAGATAGGCGGCAAGCGCGGCGACCTCGTCCGGTGTTCCCATGCGGCGGACCGGAATGGCGGCAAGTGTCTTTTCGTCCTGCGCAAATTTCTCCGTCATGTCGGTTGCAATGAAGCCGGGGGCGATGGCATTGCAGGTGACACCGCGTGCGGCAAGCTCCCGTGCGGCCGACTTGGTCATACCGATCAGCCCGGCCTTGGAGGCGGCATAGTTGGTCTGACCGGCGTTTCCGGACAGTCCGGCGACGGAGCTGATATTGAGAATGCGTCCGCTCCGCTGTTTTGCCATCAGCGGATAAACGGCACGGAGCATGTGGAAGGCACCGCGCAGATTGACATCGATCACATCGTCAAAGTCGGCATCGCGCATTCCGTTGACCAGCTTGTCACGGGTGATGCCGGCATTGTTGACGAGAATGTCGATTCTGCCGAAGTCGGCGAGGATATCCTTTACCGTCTGTGCGGCTTCCGTGCTGTTTTCGACGCGGCACGGATAGGCCTTCGCACGGACGCCGCAAGCAGCACATGCCGCTGCGGCTGCCTCTGCCTTTTCTGCGTTGGATGCATACAGCACCGCAACATCCGCGCCCTCTGCCGCAAGCGCTTTGCAGATGGCAAGACCGATGCCGCGGCTGCCGCCGGTCACAACGGCGACAAGACCGTTTAATTGCAGATTCATGACAAATGCTCCTTGATTGTTTCGATATCCTCCGGGGTTTCACAGCCGAAGATCTTTGCGTCGGGGAGAATTTTGGATATCAGCTTTTGCAGGGTACCTCCGACGCCGCATTCGATGAAAACGGTGATGCCGTCTTCTGCCATCCGGCGGACGGTCTGTTCCCAAAGCACGGGATGATTCATCTGATCGGCCAGTGTGCCGATGATCTCTCCGTCATAGGGTGCGGCAGTGCGGTTGGCGTATACCGGAATCGTGGGCGGGGTGAGCGTGACCGTATGCAGATATGCGCCGAAGGCTTTGGCCGGTTCATTCATGTAGGGCGAGTGGAACGCACCCGATACGGCGAGCGGTACACTGCGTCCGCCGGCGGCTTTGATGTCCGCAGCAGCGGCGGCAAGCTCTGTTTTGTCGCCGGAGATGACCAGCTGACCCGGTGCATTGTAGTTGACGGGGGTCACGTGCGGATAAGCGGCGCAGATCTGCTCGACCGCCTCATTGGACAGCTTCAGAACAGCGTGCATCGCGGTTTCATCCGTGCAGGCATCCCCCATCAGCGCACCGCGCTTTGCCGTGACGGTAAAGCCGGTCATGGCATCCATCACACCGGCATAGGTCAGTGCGGGAAGCTCACCGAGAGAGAAGCCTGCGCAGACATCGGCTGAAATTCCGGCTTCCTCCAATGCCAGCGCGGCGGCAAGATCCGCTAAAAACAGGCACGGCTGGGTGTTTTCCGTCCGGCGCAGATCGGCATCCGTGCCCGAAAAGCACATGTCTCGTGTGCCGGGACGGATGGCATCGGCTGTGTCAAACAGTTCCTTTGCACGGGGGGAGGTATTGTAGAAGGCTTCTGCCATGCCGGGGTGCTGTGCGCCCTGACCGGAGAAGACAAATGCTATACGATCCATTGGGTGGTTCCTTTCAGAAGGGATTCTGCCTGTTCTGCAACTTCACGGAGAATTTCGGCGGCAGGCTGTTCTTTTTTGACCAGACCTGCGATCTGACCGGCGAGGAAGCAGCCCTCTTTGGTGTCGCCGTCCAGTGCGGCACGGCGAAGCGCACCGACACCGCGTTCTGCGACAGCCTCGGCGGTTGCGTCCGCCGAGAATTCAAATTTTGAGAAATTGCGGCTGAAGCTGTTTTTGATCTGCCGGCAGGCAGAGCCGCCGAAGCGACGGCCTGTGACGATCGTGGAGGTATCGGCGGCACCGAGTACCATCAGCTTGTAGTTGGGATGCACACCGCATTCGGCGGCAGCAAGGAAGCGTGTTCCCATCTGGACGCCCTGCGCACCGAGCATCAGCGCGGCGGCAAGTCCCCGTCCGTCGGCAATACCGCCCGCGGCAAGCACGGGGATGTCAACGGCATCGACAACCTGCGGAACAAGCGCCATGGTCGTTGCCTCACCGATGTGACCGCCGGACTCCTGTCCCTCAGCGATCACGGCGGCGGCACCTGCCCGCGCACACATGACTGCCATTGAAACAGACGCAACAACCGGAATCACGCGGATACCGGCATCGGTCCATGCGGGCATGAATCTGACCGGAGAACCGGCACCGGTGGTGACAACAGCAACCCCCTCCTCGGCGGCAATCTGTGCGACCTCATCCGCGTAGGGACTCATCAGCATGATGTTGACGCCGAAGGGCCGATCGGTCAAACGGCGCGCAAGTGCGATCTGCCCGCGCAGGTAGGCACCGTCTGCGTTCATGGCGGAGATGATCCCGAGCCCTCCGCCCTCAGAGACAGCGGCGGCAAGGGTTCCGTCTGCAATCCACGCCATACCGCCCTGAAAGATCGGATAGCGGATGGAAAGCAGGTCTGTAATCTGCGTCTTCAGCATGGGCTTACGCGGTCAGAGATGCAACGAGATTGACCAGGTCGCCAACGGATTTCAGATCCTGGGAAACTTCAACTTCGATGCTGAATGCATCCTCTACGCTCATGGCGATGTCGGTGATGTCCAGGGAGTCGATGCCGAGCTCCTCAAAGGTGGTTTCCGGCTTGATTTCGGATGCGTCGGTGTCAATCTTTTCGGCGATGATGGATGCGAGTGTTTCGAGAATCTTTTCGTTTGTCATGGTAGTTACCTCTTTCTTTTTTATGAAAAATATTGTTTGACAATGTTACCAGGTGAGCAGACATGCCGCGTTGGCAAGTCCGCCGCCGAAGGCCGTGAGAATGAGCTTGTCGCCGCGGGTGAGCTTTCCAGCGCGGCTCAGCTCATCCAGCGCCATCGGAATGGAAGCCGATGAGGTGTTGCCGAGCCGCTCAATGTTCATATAGAACTTTTCCTGCGGAATGCCGGAGCGCTTTGCGGCGGATTCGATGATGCGGTAATTGGCCTGATGCGGAACAATCCATGCAATGTCGTCGGGTGTCAGTCCGTTTCTGTCAAACAGCGTGTGAATGTCGCCGCACATGGCATTGACCGCATATTTGAAGGTCTCCTGACCGTTCATCTGAATGTAGGGTTCCTCGCAGTTCCCATCCCAGAACGGAGACTTTCCGGCATGGTGAGGGATTTTGATGACGCTGTCACCGCCGCGGACGGTGATGACGGAATCAAGATAGCCATCGCCCGCACCGAGAACTGCCGCACCGGCACCGTCGCCGAAAATGACACAGGTTCCACGGTCGGACCAGTCGACAATGCGGCTCATACGCTCCGCACCGACGACGAGAATGGTTTTTGCCTTACCGCGGGCGAAATATCCCGCCGCTGTTTCCAGAAGAAACAGGAAGGCGGAGCAGGCAGCGTTGATGTCGTATGCCGGACAGAGGGCGCCGAGCTGTTTTTGTACCATGCAGGCAAGATTGGGAGAGACATAGTCGGCACTGACTGTGGCGCACAGGATCATGTCAAGTGATGCGGCATCGATGCCGGCGCTGTCAAGGGCATTGCGCGCGGCCTTTGCTGCAAGGTCTGCTGTGGTTTCCGTTACCGCAATGTGACGCTGTGCGATGCCGACGCGGCGGCGGATCCATTCGTCGTTTGTGTCCACCAGTGCCGACAGATCGTCGTTGGTCACAATACGCGGCGGAACGTACATGCCCGTTCCGAGAATTGAAAAGCTCATGCTGTTCTGACCGTTACCGTCCGTTGGACGGTTCCTTTCCTTGGGGTTCTGTACAGTAAGTGGACCGAATCCCGCAAAAGGTTACAGCCGGAACGGAAAAATTTTCAAAAACTTTTCAGCCCAGTTGGTTTTCATGCGGCACGATATGCCATCTTTATCAGGTTGCGCAGACATCGACTCCCTCCGTCATACCGCGTCCCTGTGCGGGGGATACCATTTCGTTTCGTGCTTTCCGAAAGCGTGAAAAAATCACAGCAGCCGCAGGTGAAAAAGCCTGCGGCTGCTGCAAATACAACATCCTTATTCTTTTGTTTTCGCTTTTCTGCGCGGCAGAACCCGCGCAATGCCGTCCTTGATGAGCGCCAGCACAAACGCAAGCAGCATACAGAGCGCAAAGCAGACAAACGGATATACGGCAATGCGCCATGCGGGCGTGGGCATCGGCAGATATTTGTACAGCTGCGCCAGTACCAGTACGTGCGCCAGATAAACGGTGTAGGTCAAGGCGGACAGCTTTTGCAGAATCCGCGCAAACCAGCCGCTCTGCGGCAGCGGCAGATACCGCGCAAACAGGAACGCGGCGGTTGCCAGCAGATAGTGATTGAGCGTGTAGCCGCCGTTGAATGTGAAGTCCAGCGCGTCCGGCGCAGAACGGAAATAGTTGAAGCAGACGCCCATGGCAAATCCGCCGATGCCGCAGACAGGAATGGCAGCAGCCGTCAAACGGGTTTTGGGAATCCGGTTCAGATAGTGACCGAGAATGACATATCCGAGATAGCCCTCAAGCAGCGGATTGAACAGATAAATGTAAACGGGCGTTGTGATATTGAGAAACGGCCGCAGTGTGGTCGGAAAGGTCGTCAGGACCAGAAGCCAGAGAATCTGAGAATCGGTGCAGCTCTCCAGCATTCGCGCCAGAAACGGCAGAATCAGATAAATGCCGATGAGCGTGTAAACGTACCAGAGATGGTATTCCGAGCCGTTGTTGATGAGCTGATCGAAAAATGCACGGTCGAATACCGGCAGTCCGTTCTGCGTGCGGTTGTAAATATAATAGATCAGATTCCAGATGAGAAACGGAATCAGAACGCGGCTCAGACGGCGGCGGTAGAATTTCCCGAAGTCCTTTGTCGATGCGGCAGGCAGCAGAAGACAGCCGGTCAGCATCAGAAACAGCGGGACGCCGATGCGCGTGATCTCGTTAAGCATGTTGGCGACATTCCATGTGCGTGTACCGAAATCGGGTGTGCTGGTCAGAAGCGGGGAGAGTACGTGAAGCAGGATCACGCAGAATGCCGCAAAGATTCTCAGAAGATCCAGATGCGGCTGATAACGGCGGGTTTGCATATCGGACATGTGTTGTTTCCTTTCCGTTGTGTGATATCAGAATTCTTGCCGGTTTTTTATCAGTATAACACATTTTGCAAAGAATTGCAATGCCTGTACCGCCGAAAATCACGCAAACGGATAAAATGCTTGACAAAGCGTGAAAACGGTTATATAATAAAGATTGAAAATTTCCGGATTTTTTGATTTTTTCTGTAACCTTTTCCGGATTTCCGACACGAATTGAATATATGGAATTGGACGGACGTCGGACGGGGGAGAATGCATGGATACGTTTGCTGAGATTTACAAGGAGAACTTTTCGCGTGTATATGCGTTTCTGTATCGCCTCTGCAAGAATGAAAGCCTTGCGGAGGAGCTGACACAGGAAACGTTTTTGCAGGCGTTCAAGTCCTTTCATCGGTTCCGCGGTGACAGTGAGCTGTTCACATGGCTGGCATCCATTGCAAAGTTTACGTTTTTTGCCTATCTGCGCCGTCACAGAATGGAAATGGAATCGATCAATCTGGATGTCGTGGCGGATGTGATGGTCGCCGATGAAAGCGATGATCCCGCCGCGGTTGCAGAACGCCGCGCAGTGCAGGAATCGGTGCGCAGACTGCTGAAAAAAATCCCGGACAAATACCGGGATGTGGTCATGCTGCGGCTGTATGCCGACCTGCCGTTTGCGCAGGTGGCACTGGCGCTCGGCATCACCGAAAATTCCGCGAAGGTGCTGTATCACCGTGCAAAAAAGATGTTATTGGAGGAGCTTAAGCATGAATACCAATTCTGAAATCAGCTGTGACGTGGTTCTGGACCTTGTCGCAATCTATAAAGACGGGTATGCAAGCGACGATACGCGTGCACTCGTCCGCTCCCATCTGCGCAGCTGTCCCGAATGCAGACGCCTGTATGCCGAATACCGCGTTTCGCAGGATGTGCGCGCATCGATTCCCGATCTGCCGACAACGCCGGCAAACGGGTATACCGCACTGGCACGTGATATGCGCAGTCATCAGCTGCTGTCCAATGCTGCAATGATCGGCGTGATGGCACTGTCCGCCCTCGTCGGCACGTGGAGTCTGATGACACTGCTCTCGGAAGGCGATGGGGAGGATGCAAAGTGAAGCTGTATCTGATTCGCCACGGACAAAGCGAGGCAAACCGAACCGCCTCTCATGCCGGCTGGGCGCAGGTGCCGCTGACCGGTCAGGACGAGGATGAGGCACGTGCGCTCGGATCTCATCTGCGCGGGGTTACCTTTGATCGAATCTATACCAGTGACCTGCTGCGCGCCCGGCAAACCCATGTGCTGGCGCTGCCGGATACCAAAGCCGAGGTGACACCGCTGATCCGTGAGGTCAACGTCGGAAGTCTTTCCGGACGGCGCGTTGAGGAATGCAGGGCGACGCTGGGGGAACCCTACCGCGAGGCACGGCGTGTCTTTGATTTTCATGCGTGGGGAGGCGAAAACTACAGCGAGTTCTGCACGCGGATTCTGGAATTTCTGCGGCAGACCGCGCAGGAAGACTGCGAAAGTGTTGCCGCGTTCTGTCACGGCGGTGTGATTCACGGGGTGCTGGATATGCTGTTTTCGGGAACGCTGAACGGCCAATCCCCCATACCGGATGTCATCGGCATCGATAAGCCGTCGTTTGCCTGTCCCAACTGCGGCGTGTTTGTGTTTGAATTTACCAAAGAGAAGTGGAAGCTCCTTGCATGGAATCTGTTCGGGGCATAAAAAATCAGGGTTGTTTGCATACATCCATCGTGTATTACAGATAACTCCCTCAGTCAGCCTCTGACTTGAGCCTCCCTCACCGAGGGCGGTGTCGAAAAAAGCATTGCTTTCTTCGACGGAGGGAGTTGTGTACACAATGGTATCTGAAATGCAAACAACCCTTCTTATTATTTTCTCAAATCCTCACCGTCAAGTGTACCGATGAAGGTGCCAATGATTGCGCCGTCCCGGATATCGCCGCCGATGCTGCCGTTCATGGTACCGTGAACCGCACCGCAAAAGTCGCCGCCCACATCTCCGGTCATACCTCCGGCGACCACAGCGCCGGAGCAAAAGTCACCGCCGACAGAACCTTCCAGGAATCCGGCAAGCATACCGCCAAAGTCACCGTCCACATTTCCGGTCATCCATCCGCCGATCATAGCACCACAGCAGAAGTCACCGCCAATGGAGCCGTACATGGTTCCCGCAATCTTGCCGGAGAAGTCTCCGTTGACCGAGCCTGTCATACTGCCGTCAATGCGCCCGGAGAAATCCCCGCCGATATCGCCGGTCATGTCTCCCTTGATCCAACCGGAGACGTCACCGTCAATGTTGCCTGCGACACCGCCGTCGATCGTGCCGGAAAGATCCCCGCCAAGATCACCCATCAGCGAGCCGCCGATGTGACCCGACAGATCACCGTCAATCGAGCCCTCGACATTCCCGGTTACGTCGCCGCAGAGGTCACCGCCGATGGATGCCTTGACCGAGCCGCCGACCGTACCGTTCAGATCACCGTCAATGGCACAGAGAACATCACCGCCGACCTTGCCGTTGAGGTCACCCGAAAGCGGGAAATTCAGATCGCCGAAAATCGTTCCGTTGAAATCGCCGTCAACCGTGGTGTTTTCGCAGCTGCGCAGAAGACCGTTGAGGTCACCTGCGATACGGGCGTTGATCGCGCCGTTCAGCGTGCCGTTGAGATCACCCTCAAGCGTAGCATCGGTCAGAAAGCCGTCAACCACACCGTTGAGGTCGCCGCTGATATTGCCGTGTACCGATTCGCCGATACGTCCGTTGAGATCGCCGCCGATATCGCCGCGCACGGATTCGCCGACGGTACCGTTGAGATCACCCTCAATACTGCCGTTTGCGCATCCGCTGATGACACCGTTGAGATCGCCGCCGATGTCCCCGTTCACGCATCCGCCGATGACGCCGTTCATGTCGCCGTCAATCGAGCCGTTGAAATCCCCATCGACCGTGCCCAAAAAGTCGCCGCTGATATGACCTGTGAAATTTCCTTTTACATGGAAATTTGCATCACCGTCGATGTCGCCTGACCAGTCGCCGTCAATGACAGTACCGTCACCGGGGGTATCTTCCTCATGACAGCCGGGTGAGCAGGGCGTGCCGCCCGCAATTCTGCCCATGACATCCCCCTGGATTCTGCCGTCAATACCGCCGATGTATCCCATCATGTCGCCGTAAATGTCACCGTGGACGATGCCGTTGACCGATCCCATGACATCTCCCTTGACATTCCCCCACACATCCCCGGCGACGATACCCATCACGTCTCCGTTGATGTCGCCTTTGACCACACCCTGTACTGTGCCCATCAGATCGCCGTGAATACCGAGGTCGATATCACCGCCAACCGTACCGATCACATCCTGTCCGATCCAGCCGTGAACCGAGCCGCCGACACAACCGATCAGATCGCCGTGGACATTGCCGCCGATGTCGCCCGACACCTGCGAAAGGAGATCTCCGTGAATCGAGCCGTGGAGCGTGCCGTGAATGTCAAAGTCGAGATCCCCCTGGATATCATCGAAGTAGTCGCCTTCCCAGGCTTCATGCGGAGGCGGCGGGCAGTTTCCTACCTTGGGGGGCGTCTGCGTATCCGTGCCGCGGTAGGTACCGACATGACCGAGTACCGCGCCGCGCACCGTTCCCGCAACGCCGCCTGTGACCGCACCGAGCACCGATTTGACGTCACCCGTGACATAGCCGCCGATGCGTCCGAGAATATCTCCTGTCGAGCCGATGACATTGCCGCTGACTACACCGAGCACGTTGCCGCCGATATCTCCATTGACATCCCCGCGGATGTGTCCGAGCAGATCATGACCGATGGAGCCGTTGACATTGCCGTCAACTGCGCCGAACACCGAGCCGCCGATGTCGCCGTTGATGTCTCCCGTGATGTGTGAAAGAACGCTGCCGGAAATGTTTCCGCATACCGAGCCGTGCACATCAAAATCAAGATCACCTGCAACGTCTTCGGTGAGGTCACCCTCATGCGGGGGTTTGTTGTTTGTGCTGATACGAATGCCGTCGGAGGTTTTTATCGCATTCTGCACCGTGCGCGAAATCGTTTCGCCAAGTCCCGACAGTGCGGACAATCCCGAAAGACCCCGCTGTACACGCTCCTGAATAAAGCCTGCCAGGTCCTGTGCACGTTTTGCATTCTGCCGTGCCTGCTCTGCATTCTGCCGTGCTTGTTCTGCTGACTGCTTTGCCTGTTCTTCCATCTTTTCAGCTTCTGCGGCAAGACGGTCGTATTCTGCCTCGTTTTGTTCGACTTCGTTTGCAAGACGGTCGTAGTCCGCTTCGTTTGCCTCAACCTCGGCGGCAAGACGGTCATAATATGCTTCGTTTGTTTCGCCTGCTTCCGCTTCTTTTATGGCAGAGATGATCTCCTCCGCTTCCTCCGGGGTCAGCTTTCCGGATTCCACAAGTTCGAGTATTTTGAGTATTTGTTCTTTGTTTTCCATGGTGTTTCCCCTTTGATATTTACATATGGTTGACAGATACGGTGATGGGAGCACTTCGTAACCAAGCCTTCCCTGGTGAGGGAAGGTGTCAAATTTCCTGCGGAAATTTGACGGATGAGTCGTTCTTCTGTTACTTTTCTGATGAGATGAAGCTTTGAATTATAATTAATGGAGCATTTTTGTTGCCGTATGCTGTACAGACTTGTTGCCTCCCTGACAACGCATCCGTCTTTTCCATAGTTCCGACGGAGCGGAACTACGGAAAATCCACCTTCCCTCACCAGGGAAGGCTATATGCGTGTGCTTCCACCGCCGTCATCTCATCCAATCAAAAACATTTCCCTCATTCTTCGCCGTCCAGCTCCTCCAGCATCGAAAGTGCATCGGCGGAGGAGATTTCTTTCTTTGCGAGCTTGTCAAGAATTTCCTTTTTCGTCAGACGCGGTGCCGGTTCTTTGCCGTAACCGAGTGCCGTCAGAAGATTGTCAAGGTTGTTGCGCACGGTCGGATAGGAAATACCCATTTCGCGCTCAATGTCCTTGATAGAGCCCCGGTTTTTGATGAAGATTTCGAGAAACGCCAGATTCTGCGCATCGAGCGAGCAGAAGCGGCAGGGGGTGAAATTGCCGGACAACTCCGACGAACAGGTATCGCATTTCATCCGCGTAACACGCATTGTGCCGCCGCAGACCATGCATTTGCCGGGGGCTTTGTATTCTGCCATAAATAAAATTCCTCCAAACATTAAGAAAATGAATATGCTGATTGATTTCTGTTATAATATTACCACAGAAAATCAATTTTGTCAATACGAATAATAAAAATAGAGTAGGCGGAATTTAATCCGCCTCTCACACCACCGTACGTGCCGTTCGGCATACGGCGGTTCAATTCAAAATCAACTATGTGCTACCTTTAGGTAGTAATCCGAAAGACTGACTAAGCC
>SVRM01000069.1 GCA_015064785.1 Oscillospiraceae bacterium | reverse complement strand
GAAAAAGCCGGAAGCGCGGTGCGGCTGGTGGACGGTCATCGGCGGAGCAAGACGGCGGGTATCGGTGTACTGCCATGCCGCCATTGGCAAGAGGCGCAGAGGAAAAAGCGACCCTGATTACCGCCCGGAAGATGTGGAAATGATGAAACGGCTTTTAGATGTACGACTGATGCAGATCGATCGGTATATGAATGGAGAAACAACATGAATTATATAAATCCCCCGGATATTCTCCCGGAAGGTGTCCGTCATACAACTTTTTTCAGCCGACTTTACAATCACGAACTGGGGTATGCTGTCTATCTGCCCGACAACTATGATACCAGTCGTAAGGCTTATCCGGTTCATTACCATTTTCACGGTTGGCAGGGGGGCGAGTTGTCGGACATTACCGCCATGGAACCGTTATACCGAAACAGCGAGACAATCTTTGTTTTCCCGAATGTTTCTCCGGAACTTGATGCTGAAAAGGATCTTCCGGTGGAGCAGATGTTTTTTGAAGAACTGATTCCGCATATTGAAAGCCAATACTGCACATCAGCACAGCGCACAATTTCCGGCTTCTCCATGGGCGGCGGCATGGCAGTCTGGTATGCGGTGAAGCATCCCGGTGTATTTACAGATGTAATTGCATATGCTGGGACATTCCATCACTATTATCATAAAGATTACATGACCGCTTTCCAGCCGGTGGAACGTGCGGAGGAACTGTACAGCGGAATGCGACGGGAAAAATGGGAATCAGATCGGAATCTACTTTCATGGTTTGACAGAACACCTGCAGATGCGATTCGGCTGAGCATTCGTATCGGGACGGAAGACCCGCTGTATTGTGATGCAGAGGTACTGCACCGGCATCTGCTGACACTGGATTTTCCGCATGAGTACAGGATCATCGACACAGCCGGGCATACTCTGGCGGATATTATTTGAGAAACAGGAGAAAACCATGTTCACAACAGCAATCCACGGCGAAACGCTCGTCAAAACAATCCTGCACAACAACATTCCTATGGAGCTGATTCAAGTTCCCGCCACCATCTGGTGCGGTTCCATCGCATATGCTCCCAACCTGACCGACGAGCCTGACATTCCCGCACTGCTTCAAAAGTATCAGGCAAACTGCCAGTATCCCAAGCTGCACTGTGCCAATCCCGCATGGGATAACTGCATCAGCATCGACTACTGGCAGGAAGGTGCCGTTCCCCGTGGAATGGTCTTCTCCCAGCAGGTGACATCTGATGAACAGGATCCCGCCCATGATATTTACCGGATGCCCCAGTCGCTGTATATCCGGCTTGCCTGTACCAAAGAAGTGTCGCAGGCGGCGTTCGGAAAAGACGAATGCGGCGTGTGGGAACTGTTCGGGGTCATCAAGGATGCACTGGACGCGCTGGGGTACAGAATTGGTACAAATGGTGCACAGGAAATTGAAATGTATAACCACAGTGCGGGACTTGCATATGCGTATGTTCCGGTGGCAGAAATGGATAGAATAGGAGATAACCTATGAAACACACAGTATACAACGCCTGCGACCTTTTAGATACCGCGGCGGCAAAAAAACTGCTCAGCGGCAGACGGCTTGGGCTTGTCACCAATATGTCGGGCGTGACGCGCGAATTGAAAACGACATCCTCTGCAATGAAGCAGCAGTATGACCTCTGCGCGCTGTTCGGACCGGAACACGGCATCCGCGGTGCGGCACAGGCGGGAGGACACGACGATGCATCCTTCTGCGATCCCGAAACGGGCGTGCCGGTCTACGACCTGTTTGCGCACGGCGACGCAAGAGAGAAAACCGCGCAGGTGCTGTCCTCGCTCGATGCTGTTGTATTTGACATTCAGGACATCGGCGTGCGGTATTATACGTATCAGTATACCATGCTCGATGCCATGCGTATCTGCAAAAACGCGGGGATTCCGTTCTTTGTGCTTGACCGGATCAATCCGCTGGGCGGTGTCCGCGTCGAGGGCAACTGCATCGATGCTGACTGTATCTCCGGTGTCGGTGCGGTTCCCGGTCAGCCTGCCGCAGCCGGGATGACGGTCGGTGAGCTGGCACTTTGGTACAACGATCACATGGACGTTCATGCCGATGTCTCGGTGCTGCGGTGTGAGGGCTGGCGGCGCGAAATGACCTTTGACGACACCGATCTGCTGTTTGTGCCGCCGTCCCCGAATATGCCGACGACCGATGCGGTCTTCCTCTACCCCGGTACGTGCTTCTTTGAGGGCACCAATCTGTCCGAGGGACGCGGCACGACCAAGCCCTTTGAGCTGTTCGGTGCGCCGTGGATGGAGCCGGAGCGCGTACTGGATGCGCTGTACACACTTCCGGCGGAAGCAAAGGAGACCTTTGCCGGCATCGTCTTCCGTCCGTGTGCGTTCACGCCAACCTTCCACAAGCACGCAGGTATGCTGTGCGGCGGACTTCAGCTGCATGTCCGTGACCGCGCATCGTGTGACATGTATGCTGTCGGACTATACCTGCTCGAGGTTCTGCGGAAGCTGTACCCGGATATCTGCGAGTTTTCGCGCTTCCTGCCGCATCTGGTCGGCACAAACGCGGTACTCGACCCTGCATTTGATACAGCCGCATATCTTTCCTCTCAGCGGGAGGGCATTCGTGCGTTTTACGACGAACGCAGACCGTATCTGCTGTATGAATGACAATGACCCGACAGAAAGGAAAGGACCGATTTTTATGAAACACAATCAGACCATGACAGCAGCCGCCCTGCTGCTTACCCTGCTGTTGTCCACTGCCGCGACGGTATCCTGCGGCGGTGACGGTACAACGCAAACAACGACCGCGGATACCGCCGCACAGACCTCAGCTGACATAGAAGCTGTCGGTGAGGAGCGTGTCAAAGCCGATCTGCCCGAACGCGATTTCGGCGGCGAAACGATCACGTTCTACGGACGCATTTATGACGGCGTCTTTTCTGCGACCGATATTTTCACAAACGAAACCGACGGTGAGCCGATCAACGATGCGCTGTTTGCACGCACGGTTTCCATTGAGGATACCTACAACGTCAAGCTGGCGACCGTCGAGAGCGGGACGGATTTTGTCGCAGAGCCGGTCAAAACGCTGCTTCTGGCGGGCGATGATTCGTTTGACGCCATTGTATCGATGGCGTATGATGCGGCATCGCTTTCAGCGGAGGGAATGCTGTGGGATCTGCATGACATCGAGCATCTTGATCTTTCGCAGTCGTGGTGGTCAAAGAAAACCAATGACAGCATGACGATTGCCGGACGGCAGTACTACGCGACCGGGGATATCTTTGTCATCGACAACAAGGCAACGCGCATTTTCTATTTCAATAAGGATATGATTGCCGAATTTGATCTTGACAGCCCTTATGCACTTGTGCGGGACAATGCATGGACGCTTGACAAGTTCGTCGAATACAACAAAGCCGTCGGCGGTGATCTCAACGGTGACAATGTACTGACCCGGACCGACGACCGCTACGGCACGATGGCACAGGGCTCGTTCGGTTCGATGCTGTATCTGGCATCGGGAAATCTGTTTACCGCAAAGGACGAAAATGACATGCCGTACATTTCCTGCGATACCGACCGTGCGCTGTCAGTCATGAACAGCATTGCCGAGCGTGTCAGCGGCGTGACGGCGATCAGCGTGGACGATACGCAGGAGCTGTCGGCGTACTATCCCGACAATCTGGTCTACTTCATGGAGGGACGTGTGCTGTTTGCTCCGGAGGTCCTTCTGCAAATTGAAAATATGCGCGGCTGTGACGTGGACATCGGTATTCTGCCGCCGCCGAAGTTTGATGCATCACAGGACGGCTATTACTGCTTTGCCGACGGCTACTGCGTCAATGTGCTGTCTGTTCCCGTCACAAATACGGAAACGGACAAAATCGGCTTCCTGGCCGAGGCCATGGCGGCGGAATCGGTGAATGAACTGACGCCGGCGTATTATGAGCTTGCGCTGACCGATAAATATATGCGCGATCAGGATTCGGTTTATATGCTTGACCTGATTCTGGATTCCGTCGTGCTTGACAACGCGGAAATTTTCTCGTGGGGCAATCTGTTCAATACCGTATCGTCTGCGATTGCCGACGGCGGAGCGATTGCATCCACCATTGCATCCATCCGTTCCGCGACAGAGAAGGACATCGAAATAACGGTATCGGCCTATCAGGCGCAGGGCTGAACCCGGATGAAAAACAGGTGCAATTCTTGACATTGCCATCCATGTGTGTTATAATGTTGACATCAGACAAAATTCACAGGCAAAGGAGACTTTCTGTATGAAAAGACTGACAGCGGCGCTGCTGCTGCTTCTGACTGCCGCACAGTGTACCGCATGTGCATCTGCCGGCGGAGATGAGGCGAAAACCGATGAAATGACTGCCGGAGAAACGACGGCGGCAGTGGAGGAAACCTATGATTTCGGCACACTCGATCTGGGCGGTGAGGATTTTACGATTCTGAACGCACAGGAAATCCGCGAGCTTTACAACATTCTTGACGTGGAAGAACCGACAGGGGATTTGCTCGACGATGCGGTCTGGAAGCGCAACAATCTGATCGAGGAAAAGTACAACATCACCATTGTGGAGGAGCATAACAACGATCCCAACGGTCATCTCCGTTCCACCGTACTTGCCGGAGAGGATCTGTACAATGCCTCCTATACGCTGACCAATACACTGGGCAGCATGATCCTGGACGGTATGTTCCATGACCTCAAGGACGGCGAAGGCTTCCAGTTTGACCAGCCGTGGTGGGACCACGCTGTCATGGACGGTGCCGCCATCGGTGAAGACGAATCGCTGTATTTCATTTCCAGCAATATGAACCTGTATGCTTTTGAAGGTACCTGGTGCATGTACTTCAACAAGCGCATGTGCAGCGACTTGCAGCTGGATACGCCGTATGCCCTCGTTGAGGAAGGCAAATGGACGCTGGACCGCCTGTATGAATACACCTCCGTCGGTGCAAATCTGAACGGTGAAATGGACTGGAGCTGGAATCAGGAAGCGAAGAGCGTTTACGGCTTTTCAAGTATGACCGACTTTATTTTGCAGATGTACACCTCCTGCGAGCAGAAGGTCATCGACATCGAAGAGGGCGAACCGGTTCTCCGTGCGGGAACAGACCGCTTCTATACCGTGACCGATAAGCTGGTCCGTGTGTTCGGCGAAAAGGGTACCTCCCATTTCTGCGACAACAACCGCGGCACCGGCAACCATTATGAAAACATCTTCGCTGCCAACCGTGCGTTCTTCATCGGTGCGGAAATCAAGGGCGGCGACGGCGGCGGACGCTTTGCCGATATGACCGATGACTACGGTATCGTGCCGATGCCCAAGTTTGACGAGGCGCAGGAAGAATACATCAGCCCGGTCGCACTGTGGGCATACTTCATGACGGTGCCGGTCACACATGCAGAGCTGGATACCTCCTCGAAGATTCTCGATGCGATGTCCTACGTTTCCTACCGCGATATCGTTCCGGTTTACTATGACATCGTTCTTCAGGTCAAGAACATCCGCGATGAAGAAACCAGCGACATGCTTGATATCATCAGCTCAACCCGTACCTATCTGACGGCGTATGCCTTTGGTTGGGGTGCAAATCTGCGCAGTGATATCAACAACATGCTCAGAAACGGCGAAAACAACGCCGCATCGATCGTTGCCAAGCACGAATCTGCCATCGCAAAGGAATTTGCCGATGCACTGAATACCTACGCCGAAAACGCAAATAACTGATCATAATACAATGCCCTCCGCAGTACAGATGTACATGCGGAGGGCATTTGTGATTATTCGGGAATGATGATGTTGCCGTACTCATCGATAAACGGTGCATACTGGGACTGCATATAGCCGGTGACCTCGTGCTTTTCGGTGTCGTAAAAAACGTAGCCGGTCATGTCGTCAAGCGTGCTGTCGGTTTCACAGATGAGCATCACGGTGGTTTCACCGGTCCAACGGGCGCTGGTGATTGCTTTCATGCCGGGCGTGTCGATTTCACACATGGAGCCGGAGGAGCCGCCGCCCTCATACAGCTCGGATAACCCGAACTGCAGCGGGTTGTATACGGTCGATGAAACCGGGGAGGTTGTGTCCGGGTACAGTGTCAGCAGTCTGGTACCGTCCTCCGACCAGAATGCGGCGGGCAGATACTGCTCCGGAGAAGGCAATGCGGCAGATGCGGAGACGGACTGCAGTGCCGCGATCATCGGCTCACTGCCGCGCATACCGCCGATGAGGAGCCGCCTGGGATCCTGCTCCTCCTCCTGCCATGTCGGATAGGCAGAGAGGGCAACCTGTGTGCCGTTTGTGATGAGATGACCGAAATACTGCGGTTCTTCTCCGTCGCCGTGCGAAAACGCAATCCGTTTTCCGCCGAGCATGTGCTCCACCGTAATATCCGCAGGCTTGATGGCTCCCTCAGTGTGCAGATTGGCGTACCGCAGCTGGGTGTTCATGCCGATAGACATCTCATAGACGAAGCGGGAAACGGCATCATCGTCGTCGAGGCTGACAACCCCGTCCGCCACAGCCATGTCAGCGGTATAGTTTGCGGGCAGAGAATCGAGCGGCGCAAAACCGTAGGGCGAGTCTTTCCCGACAGGAGAGTCGCCAATCTGAAATTCCGCATGATAAAACGTATCGTTGATCTCTTTGACAATGCGGTAGGTGCCGTCTCTGAACTTGTGGTCAAGGATGGACAGGTGGGCTGTGTCGGAGGACGTACCGCCGTCCAGGAGTCCGAACAGCGGCTGTGTCCAGCCGATATCGGGCTTGAAGGGCAGGGTGTACCAGCCGTCGTCCTCCAGCCGCTCAATCGTCCATTCCGTGCCGAATTCTGCGGTCTCTCCGGAATTGTTGGCAATCGAGAACTGAATGAACGGCACATCCGGCGCGTAGACCGGGAACTGTGTCTTCAGTACAATGCTGTCCTCATCCGTACCCGGCGTGATTTGTGACGGGGTCAGAGTACCGGTACAGGAGAGGAGCGCAAGTCCGAGTGCGAGGGTAAGAGCATGTGCCAATGCAGACAGTCGTTTTCTCATGGTCGATCTTCCTTTCTTTTCTTTTCGTTCTTTTCCTTTTGCAAAACGACCTGCCGGGGATGATCTGCGGCAGGTCGTGTCTGTGTGGTCGTTTGATTATCTGCTTTCCGCGACGTAGATGGAAACGCGGCTCTGGATGAGGTTCGCAATCTCCTCAGCGGACTTCTGACCGGAGAAGAATGCGGAGGCTTCTTCCAGAATGATGTCCATCATCGCGTCGTCATACTGATAGCACTGCGAGAGTGATTCGAGGAATGCATCCACACGGGCAACCGCTTCCTCGGTCATCATGCCGATGTTGATCTGCTGATTGCCGATCCAGTAGGTCCAGGTTTTTTCACTGTTTTCCAGACCTGCATACGGATTGTTGGGATCAACCATCATATCCTCATCGACGGAGGCCGGCATGACTTCCTCGACGATGATATCCTCTGCTCCCTGCTCATACCAGAAGTTGTCGTGATAAGCCAGCGCACGTTCGGCGAGCTTGGCATTGACGGAGCGGAAAATCGAGAACTGATAGATGCTGTCGGTATTCGCTGCCTTCCGATCCGCAAAATAGTCGGAGATGAACGCCCAAGCCCCCTCCTGACAGAGGCTCTGTGAGGAAACGGCGAATGTGGTGGACGGATAAACCGTCGCGCCGATGCGGTTTTCGTTGGGATAACCGACAAGTGAGATGCGCTCACCGAACATACCCTCCTGTGTTTCCCAGAAGTATGTGTAGTTGTTCAGATACAACTGGTACAGCAGTGCGCGGTTTTCGCGGAAACGCATTTCCTGATCGATATAGAAATCTTCTCCGATTTCTTCCCAGTTGGTCGTTTCCCAATAGGTCTTCTCAGGAAGTGTCTTTGCAAATTCCAGAATCTTGATGAATTCGGGTGAGGAGAAGGAGCAGATGCCGGTTTCGGGATCGATGAACTGATCGCGGACAGCGGAACAGATCGCATTCAGGAAATCGTTGCGTGTGACCTCGCCGCCGAAGGGATCGGTTCCCGGTTCCAGCTTGTTCAGGGATGCAAGCAGCTCATCCATCGTCCAGCCATCATAGTCACCGACCAGCGACGATTTTGCCGCAAGGGTGCGGACGGAGAAGCCGGGGGCGATCTGATACAGCTTTCCGCCGATGGAGAATGCATCGAGAATGTTTTCGTACAGATCGTCGGGGGCGAAGACCGGATCGTTTTCCATAAAGGTGCGCAGATCGGCAAACAGCCCCTTGGATGCGTAATTGGACAGCGACATCTCCTGCGTGACATGAATGATATCGGGAATTTTTCCGGAGATAATATCATTGTTGAACTGTGTGACGCCGCCCATCCATTCGTTTTCTTCGCTGTTGTAGCCGGAATAATCACGAACGGTGATGCGATATTCCTCGCTTGTGCGGTTGAAGTCGATGATGGCATCAAGCACTTCGGAGTCCGGATACAGACAGCCGTAGGTCAGCATATACTTCTCGACAACCTCCTCGTCGGGAATGCGTGTCATTTTGAGAAGCTGCACCGTCTGACCGTCGGATTGGTATTTCTGGAGCAGTGTGTAGACGGTACCGTCGGGCGTGATGTAGGTATCGTTCATATTGGAGGCGTTGAGGTCGGAGTTGATCCAGTTGAGCAGCTCCGTTTCCGTACCGGAGGCGATGTCGTAGCCGAAAAGACCTGTGGTGGTCTTATAGACGATATCATAGGTCTCGGATGCCATTGCGCCATACAGATAATTCGTCACGGTGGATGGAATATCCAGCGGTGCGCTGACGGTAAAGGATGCGGTATCCACACGCACGATCTTTTGCTTATAATCGGAGGAGGTCGTGTAGGAGACATATACACCGCCGTCGCACGGAATCATCGTATTGATGTAGGACATGTCATCGAGTTTGATTTCTTTTGCCGATGTCATAGCCCGGTCAATGGCATAGACGCCTTCATTGATGGAGAGGAGGGCGGTGTCGCCGGAAATCTGAAGCGTATTCAGATACAGATACGTTTCGTCGGGATTCTGATCCAGCAGATCGTATAAATCGGCATTTGACAGGATATTGCCGTCGGTATCGGCACAGTACAGCGAACAGTTCTCGCGGTACATGCCCGTTTCCTCATCGTAGCTGCCGGAGTTGACGGTGTACCAGACCGTGCCATCGTCCGCGAAGGTGATATAGTTGCGGTATTCTCCGTTTTCTGTATTGACAGACGGAACCGTGATCCCGTTCAGATCGCCTGTTTCCGTGTCGACATCGTAAAAGAGATCGGTCTGCATCCAGTTTTCGTCATAGGTGTAGCCGCAGAGGATCAGCCGGTTTCCGATCCCTTCCAGCGAACGGAATTCCGTCCGTCCGGCGACATCGTCGTTGTAGGAGAAGCTGTTTTCGTACAGAACATCGGTTCTGTATACATTGGTCGGCTTCTCTTTGACAGCCTCCTGCTTTTTGCAGGAGGTCATGGTGCAGGCACCGAATGTCATGACAGCACCGAGTGCCGCTGCTGTCAGACGGGTTGTGATCGTTTTGGTGTGCATTACATCAGGTTCCTTTCGGGAGATTATGAGCGTTGTTTTTCGGGCGCATTCCATGGAGAGGCCTGTTTTTTCAGCCATTTCTTCATGCGGCGCGCCTCGTACTTGTCGTTGAAGAATTCATAGACGGACATTATGCGGATCGGATGGATCCAGAACCACAGACTGACAAAGCTCACCGCACCCAGCAGGGAAAGAATCCCCGCAATGGAGGCAAAGAAAGCGATGACAATGGCTTTGGTTTCCGCAACGCGGATGTTGTTTTCCCAGAACGGCGGCAAAATGCGGTCGACGCGGACAGCACGCAGAAAGAAGTCTGCGGACTGCTTTGCCAGCGTCTCAAAGGAAAAGCGTGTCGTAATTTCGCTGACGGCGGCGTTGGTCGAGGATTCCCGGACCGAGAACTGGGTACGGAGCAGATCGACGGCATAATTTTCAACCGGGTTTGGCAGAACGATTTCATAGGCGGATGCCCGGTCAAAGCCGGTTGTCATGCGCAGACCGAGGTAATTGACAAAGATACGCGGGGTTTCGCCCCAGGTGATGCTGTCAGGTACTCCCGTCGGCTTTTTGCATACACCGGCAATGCGGAACAGCTGACCGCCGATGGTGACGTCCATGCCGGTAACCTCCGATGCGCCGAACAGCTGCCATGCGGCGTATTCGTCAAGAATGACCGCATGTGCCGTCAGATCGTCCTCGGAAAAATAGCTGCCGTGGATCATTTCCTGCGGATGGAAGAAAAAGAAGTCACCGCCGCAGACAGTTGCCTCCGTATAAATGGTCGCACGTTCCGTGGAGACGGAGAGTGCGGTTTCCCCGGAAAACGCATCGATATACGGAGATGCGCCATGGGGGGCTGTAATCGCATTTTCTTCCAGCTTCTTTGTGATTTCCATGCGGCGCAGGTAGACGGTATTCAGATCGATGGCAGAGGCGGAGTCAAAATAGACGGCGAGCTGCGTAAATGGATGCGCACTGTCTTCCGCCTGCCAGCGCTCTGCTGCGTCGGTTCCGGGAAGTGCGGTATACAGGGAACGGATTCCCCCAAGCGCTGCTAAAAACAGCAGCGCAAGGAAGAGGGAAACTGCTCCTGTGATCCACATGACGCGGGAAAAACGCCGTTTGTGCGATGGTGTTTGGAAGTATTGAATCATGATTATCCCCCGTGCATCAGTTGTCGGAGAGGCGAACCTGCTGTCCTGCGGAGATGGGCGTCTGGGAGGTTGTAATGACGAATTCGCCGCCGGTCAGACCGGTGACAGCCGCGTTGGTATCGTCCTCGGCGATGACTTCCACATCGCGGCGGACGGCAGTATAACGGTTGCCGATCGGTGTGTTCTTCGCTTCGACCACAAGGACGAATTTTCCGTTGGAGTCTTCTCGGATGGCAGAGGAGGGAACGACATTGTCGTAATTGGCGGAGCGTTCACCAAGGGAGAAGGTGAAGCTCTGACCGGCTGTGATGTCGCCGGAGACAAGGAGCGTGACGGTGCGTGTGTTCTGCGGATCGGACTGGGACGGCTTGATGGATTCCACAACCGCTTCCGGCGTGGTGCCCCAGTAATACAGAATTGTGGCTGTCTGACCGACGGCAATGCGCTTTGCCTGCTCGGTGGTCATGGTCAGTTCAACGGAATAGCCGCGGTCGGTCTGTTCGATTTCCGCAAGCACAGTCTGTGATTTGATTTCCTGCCCGGCGGATACGGCGATGTTGTTGATTGTACCGGAGACCTTTGCGTAGATTTCGTTGCTGCCGGATGTCTCGGAAATACGTTCAACGGTCTGCTTTGCACGTGCGATGGCATCGGTATAGGACGATTCCTCCAGCGCACTTTCCTCCTTTGCGCGTTCCAGTGCATTCTTTTTGTTGTCGATGGTTCTCTGCTGGGAGGTAATTGCCTCGACATACGCGGTGTAATTGGAATAGCCGTCGGTGTAGGCGCCGTCGGACTTCTTGAGGTCCTCCAGTGCTTCGCGTGCGTCAATCAGTTCCAGCTCAGTTTTTTCGATCAGCTGGTCCAGCTGCTGTCTTGTATAGCGCGTGGAAGTATCCTTGGCGGTTTTCTTTACCGTATCGTAAGCGGCTTTTGCGGTTTCATAAGCGGCTTTCGCGGTGTTATATGCCGCTTTTGCGGTTTCATAAGCGGATTTTTCCGATTCATATGCGGCAACCGTATCGTTATATGCCGCTTTTGCATCATCGTAGCTGTCCTGTGCACGGTCAATGACGGACTGTGCCTGATCGCAGGCTTCCTGTGCCTGTTCCCATGCCGCCTCTGCATTGTCCATGACAGCCTTTGCCGCATCGACTGCTGCCTGCTGCTCCGCTTCGCTGGGGAGCGATTCGATTTCATCGATCTTTACGATAATCGCGTCACGGTCTGCCTTGGCACGCTCCAGAACACGGGTTTTATCCTCCAGCGACAGCGCCATGGTTTTGATCTGTTCTTCCGCCTGTGCAATGGCGGTTTCATTGGCGTTGTATTTGGATTTGGCTTCGTTCAGATCACCGAGCAGTTCGGACTGCTCCGATGCAGAACCGGACAGCAGTGCCTGATAAAATGACAGATTGCCTCTTGCGTTTGCAAGCTCCACCACTTCTTCTTCCGTCAGTTCGGGAAGGGAGGAGAGTCGGCTGATGATGCTCTGATAAAATGCGATATTATCCTGAAGTGACGATTCTTCTCCGACGGCACGGTCGTACAGCGACTGCATGGTCTTGACATTCTTTTCCAGCTGCTTGCGGTTTTCAAGCAGGGTTTCCAGCTCAGCCTGTGTATCGTCATGCTTTTTCTGAAGCCGTTCCAACTCAACAGTCTGATCTTCAATGCCGCGTTCCGCTGACAGAAGCTGCTGCCGGAGCTGTTCCGACGAGGGGGAAGTGACACTGCCCTTCAGTTCATTGTAGATGTCCCGTTTGCTTTCATATTCTTTCTGCGCTGCTTTGAGTGCTTTGTCGGTGAGCTTCTGTGCATCCTTGACGGTATCAATCTCACCCTCGGAGGCATCGACAACCGCCTGTGCCTCATCCACCGTTCCTTTGGCTGCATCCACGTTCGCCTGTGCCGCATCCATTTCCGCCTTTGCGGTATGCATTGCGGCTTCCGCTTCTTCCATGGCAAGCTCTGCATCCACACGCTTGTAGGTGCCGAGCTTCTTTTCCAGTTCACGGATTGCCAGCTCAGCTTCGCTGGTATCGAGTGTGGAGGAGATACCGCGGCTCTTGATCCGGGTCAGGTCTTCCGTTGCATAGCGGATATCCAGCTCGGCATCGGTAAGTTTCGCCAGTGTCTGCTGCTTCCACTTTTCATAGTCCCGTTCGGCTTTGACAAGTGCGTCCTGCGCTTCCTGAAGCTCGGTGCTGTCCCCTTCTTCCAGTGTGAACAGGAGATCGCCGGCATTGACCTTGTCACCGCGGCGGACCTCAACGGAATGAATGATACGGCCTTCTTCCAGAATGACCTTGTAATTCTCATTGGCTGTGGTGGTGCCGTTAGCGCGGACAGAGGTTGTGATCTGTCCGGAATAGGCATACTGTGCCGCCACCTGCGGCAGAGAGCGGTTCATGATGGTCGACGAGAAAAAGGTCAGAACCAGCATGATAATCAGAAATATGATGGCTATATTTTTGATGATATCTTTACGTCTTACGTTGGTATCCATCGATTGAAATCCTTCCTGAAAGTTTTGATCATATTCGCGGTGCGGCCTGCTTGACCGCGCTGTTTATCCCTTGATACCGGACTGCGAAGCGATACCGTCGATTAAGTATTCCTCGCTGTAAATAAAGAGCAGAAGTGCCGGAACCATGTATACGGTTGCAACGGCAAACGCCAGACCGACGTCTCCCTGGTTGATTTTCGATAAGAAGACCGACAGCGGCGACAGCTCCTCCGCACGTTCCTTGAACAGAATCAGCGGCTGCTCGACCATGTTCCAGTAATCCATAAAGATCAGAACAATGACCGACCAGATAATGCCGCGGCAGAGCGGAATACAGACCTTTGTGAAGATCTGCCACTCACCGGCGCCGTCGAGCTTGGCAGCCTCGATCATGGCCGTCGGGATTCGCCGCATGAATTTGGTCAGAATAAAGACGGCGAACGGAGAGAAGATGCCCGGCAGAATGACCGCCCATCGCGTATCAAGCAGCCCGAGCCAGTCCGATACCAGATAGTTGGGTACCAGCGTGACCTGATAGGGCATCAGCATCAGAATGATGTACGCAAAAAAGACAACGGAGCGGAACTTCGTATGAAAGCGCGCAAAGCAGTACGAGGCGCCCAGTGCGACCACGACCTGAAATACAACGATCGGCGCAACCAGAATGACAGAGTTCCAGAATTTGAGCAGGTAGTCCGGACTTTTGAGCAGAACCGTGAGGTACTGATCTGCCACAACGCGGTCTGGAATGAATTTCAGATTGACCTTTTCCGCGATGAAGGTACGCTGACCGGAGACACCGGAGAACACCTGACCGTAGTTGGCGGAGATCTCTGAGGATGCCATAAAGGAATTGGCGATGGTCAGAACAATCGGCAGAAGAAAGGCAATGGCTATGACAACCAGAAACAGAAAAGCGGCAGCCTTGATTAAGAACAGCGGAATGTTCGGCTTCTTCTTGTGAATGATATGGATTTCGGCGGGAGGCATCATGTTTTGATTCGGGGTCATTCTTCAAGTTCACCTCCCAGTTTTTCGTCGATGATGAGCATGGCACCGATGATGACAATCATGACGACACTCATCAGAATGGCGGCAGAGGACAGCTTCTGATAGTCCAGAGAGCCGAAGGTATTGTTCATGAAGTGTTGGAGCATGTACAGCGTATTGAACGGATAGTCACCGGTCAGAAGGTAAACCTCACGGAAAACCTTGAAGGAATTGATGAGTGAGAGGAGCGATACAAACACAATGGACGAGGACAGATACCGCAGCTTGATGGCAAAGAAGCGGCGGAGGGGACCTGCACCCTCCAGCATGGCGACTTCGATGATGTCCTTGGGAATCGCGGCAAGAGCGCTCATGAATAAGATCATGTTGTAGCCGATGTTCTTCCATAGATACAGCACCAGAACAACAATCTGTCCGTATTCGGATTTGAGCCAGTCAATCGGTTCTGCACCAAACAGCGCAGTGATTTCGTTGAGAACACCGTTATAATGGAAGACAACCTGCCAGATCAGAACGACCGAGGCAACGGGAACCATCAGCGGTGTGATGAACATGGTGCGGAAGCGGCTGCGTCCGGGAATGTTGTTCATCAGAATGACTGCGAGAATCAGCGGAAGCACGACGGCAAGCGGTACAGCAATCGCAGAAAACGACAGCGTGTTTTTGACCGCCATGCGGAATGCATTGTTATTGATGAGCGCTTCGTAATTTTTTAAGAATACAAAATTCTTGGAGATCGGATTGTCAAGAATCGAATAGTAAATGACAACCAGAAACGGAATGACGAAAAAGACCAGAACACCGGCAAGGCTCGGGAACAGAAACGGCAGAGTGGAAAGCCGTTCACGCATGGCGCGGCGTTTCTGTCGCTGGGATATCTGTTTCGGGGTATATGCCGTCGGTTCCTTCGGAGATGATGATCGGCGTTTCAGAGAACTCAACCTTCCTTTCTGTTTGATGAAACATGACACGGAGATTCGTACTACTTAATAAGACGTAAAAAATGCGGTTTTGTTCCGTCAAAATTTCAAAAAACTGCATTTTTTTTGAAAAATTTCCCCAAAACCGATTTTCTGTATACCGTGGATGGTTCATCTCATGGTAACACAGGAAAACCGGTTTGTCAATAGTGGAAGATAATGTTAATGAAAATGTAAAAAACTGTTCATATGCGGATCAGGTACGGTCCATGGTGCGCAGGATCCGCAGAAAATGCTGTACGAGAACCGTATCGGTATTGTCGTCCAGCGCCGCAACATTGCCGTAACGGAAGCAGTCCACTTCGTAGCCGCCGCGGGAAACGGCATCCTTGGTCGGAAGGTAGGCTTCAAAGCCGTTGGTGATGGAGAGCGCCAGATTGTGGCGGCACGGACCGTGACGGCGGATGCGGAGGCAGATCTCAGAGAACAGCTCATAGGGAACCGGGCAGAAGGAAACCGCATCGCCGAGGGTGACGACGGAGACGGGCAGCGGCTTTTCCGTCGGCAGGGACTTGCCGGATGCGTAGACATCGGCGGCGGCGCACATGTAAGCGTGAATCAGACCGTCGATGTTGACGTAATGACCATCGCGGTCATGCGTACGCATGTAGGCATCGACATCTTCCTTTGACGGAATCGGATGGACGGGAAGTCCGATTTCCTCTGCATGAAGACGGACGGGGGCGGTTTCGTATGGTGCATATGCAAACTGTTTTGCGATGCGTGCGGCATCCAGTGCGGCACGTCCACCGAGTTCTTCGACATGATGGATGTCACCGGTGGTTCTGCCGTTGGCGATGCGTGGTCCGACATCGCCGACACAGCCGTTCCAGAAGCCAGTCCGGATTCCGGTTTCTGCGGTGAGACGGTCGGTCATGATGCCGATCCAGTCGCGCGTGATTTCATGATTGTTGCCCGCCGCCGTACCGTGACAGCCGTAATGTACTATCTGGAAAATACCTTCTTTGGTTTCGGAATTGCGGAAGCGGATGATGGTCATGGTCTTGTCCTGACAGCCCCACGGGTTCTGACCGAGGAAAATGCGTCCGTCCTCTGTCAGCTCACGCCGGTTGATACCGATCTCGGATTCGCCCCAGACAATGGCGAATTCCGCGGGAGCCAGGGATGCCAGCGCTTCCTTTGCCGCCTTGATGGCGCCGGGAATCAGAATGCCTTCCAGATACGGACGGTCGACGTCACCCCAGCCGGCAATTCCGGAGACATTGGGGGCGGAGTGCGTATGGGTTGCCGATGCGAGGATATTTTCCAGCGGGATGCCGCATTCACGCGCAAGCGCTTCACGGGTCTGTGTGCAGGCACCGGTACCGAAGTCACCGACGGAGAAGGAAAGCATCAGCACAGGCTGTTCGTCATCGGTGCGGAGTGCGAGTGCTTTGATTTCCAGCGGGTCGTGACAGGAGGTGGAATAGGTGTCGTCGTTGTAGCCGTAAAGAAGACCGCCGACTGCGGGTGTGATGTCTGCATAGGATGCGCCTGCAAATAATGTATGTTTCATTTGAATATACCATGCCTTTCCTGTGTTTACGATTATCGTATTTCTGTAATAATAGTATAGCAGATTTTTGATCTATTTGGAAGAGGTTTGGCGAATTTCCATATGTGAATTTTTTACGATTACGGCTGTGGATGCGGTTATGCAAAAAAAATTCGTGGAATTTCAGAAATTTCCTGAAAACCACTTGACAACCACGAGGTTTTTTGCTATAATATATGTGTTGCGAAACAACGGGGTGTGGCTCAGTTTGGTAGAGCGCTTGGTTCGGGACCAAGAGGCCGGAAGTTCAAATCTTCTCACTCCGACCAAAATCAGTCGAAATGCTCAATAAAAATGAGTGTTTCGGCTTTTTTTATGCTGTTTTTAGGGTGATTTTAGGTGAAAATCACAAGGTGGCCTCTAGTCCCGGTTAGACAAAGGCGTTTTTCTAACTTTTTTCTAACCAAATCGCTGACTACATGCAGGGGCGTGTGTGGATTTTGCAGGAGTTATGAGAAGAAAAAGAAAAAAATAAGTTTCCTTCCTCTCATCTCCGCGCCAAAATTCATTCAAATATATATTTTTCCTACCTACGAAACACATTCTCCAGATCACGCCCGATGTTCTCTTTACGCAGTCTCGTGAGGTGAGTATAGATATTTCCCGTTGTCCCGATGTCCGCGTGACCAAGCCACTGCTGGATATCTTTCAGCTCCCATCCATTGTCATAGAGAATGCTGGCTGTGCTATGACGAATAT
>SVRM01000068.1 GCA_015064785.1 Oscillospiraceae bacterium | reverse complement strand
ACCCGAATTTCCCGGTTTTCATGCGAAAATCGCATGAAAATGCCCCTCGGATGAGGGGCAAGGGAGAACTTCCGGACTGCATTCATGCAGTCCCTTGGGCTGAGGCACGTAAGTGCAACAGCCCGGGGTTTTATGGCTTTCGCTACCGGAACGGCGGCGATTTTGCCTGCGATTTTATCGCATTCAAAACCCAGCCCAATTCCCCAAGAAAGGAAATGATTATGAAACGTTGGTTGATTCTGCTCCCCATTCTCCTGTTATCCATGCTCCTGATCGGCTGCGGCGAGACCCCCTCTCCCACAGTCTTTTCCTCCGCCGGCAACACCTGGCACATCGGCTTCGGCTCGGCGGAAATTGCTGTTCCCGAAGATTCCGAATCCCCGCTTTACATCGCCGGATACCAGAGCGGTGCCGAAATCGACGGCATTCTCGATCTGCAGCGCGCCAATGCCGTATGGCTGGGCACCAATGCCGACACAGGGATTCTGCTCATCGGCATCGACTGCGTCGGACTCGGCTCCGATACGGTCGACCGCATTCGCGGCGCGTTGTCGGACTTCTGTGCCGAATCCGGCTGTAAAACCGTTGCGGTATACGCTACCCACACCCATGCGGGGCTTGACACGCTGGGACTTTGGGGTCCATATGCGCAGAACGGTAAAAACAGCGATTTTATGAACAACTTGATCACATCCGCGGTACAGGCGGCAAAGGACGCATACGCCGACCGTCGGACGGGTGCGCTGACCTACAGCCGTACAGAGGCGGAAAATATGCAGTACGACTCCCGTTACCCGCTGGTTTACGATGAAAACATGCACCAGCTGCGCTTTATCCCCGATGACGGCAGCGACGGTGTCCGCATGGTCTTCTTTGCGGCACACGCAGAATCCCTGCGCGGTGACAATCTGCTGCTCAGCCGTGACTTCCCCGGCATTATGGGAGATCTCATCAAGGAGCAGACCGGCGACGATTTCCTGTTCGTCCCCGGCGCAATCGGCGGTCTGATTATGACCCCGGTGATGCTCGATGAAAACGAGCCTGTCAAGGATGCGGCCTACTATACAGAAAATTGCCGATACACGGGCGAGCTGCTCACGCGGATGCTTCTGACCATTCCCGAGCACACCGAAACCCCGGTTGCGCCGACCCTGTCCTATGCAGAAACCGCCTTTGACGTACCGCTTGACAACACCGCCTTTCTGCTGATGAAATTCCTCGGTATTCTCGGTCAGCCGAGTACACGCGGCTCCGACAGTGAAACCGGCTATTATCTGACCTCACGCTGCGCCGCGCTGCGCTTCGGCGAGGACATCATCGCAGCACTTCTGCCGGGCGAAATCTTCCCGGAGCTGGTCTATGAGGACAGGGAATTTTCCGAAGCGGGTCCCGACTACACGCTGACAGGGAACACATTCCCGTCGCTGTCCCGCATTGCAGAGAAATACAACTGCGGTACCCTGCTCATCGGCGGACTTTGCAACGATGAGCTCGGCTACATCCTGCCGCCGGACGATTTCCTTGTCCATCCCACCCTTCCGTATTTTGAGAAGATCGAAGACGAATCCGGCGAAAACCATTATGAGGAAACCAATTCCGCAGGTATCCGCACGGCACAGATTCTGTTTGCCGCATTGGAGGAAGTCTTTGCGGCAACCATGCACACGGATGGAAACGCAGGAACCTGATCGGTTTTCCAAACACCAATACAAGGAGAATTTCCATGAATCAAGATCCGATTCTGACAGCCGATGACGATGAGGACAACGGCAATTCCATTTTTTACCGTTTTGCGCCGTTCATTCAGGATTTTATTTACCAGAATCATTGGGCGGCACTGCGCGGTGTCCAGCTTGCCGCGGCAAAAACGCTGTTTGACACCGACCACAACCTGCTGATCACCTCGTCCACCGCGTCGGGAAAGACAGAAGCGGCATTCTTTCCGATTCTGTCGCAGATGTGGGAAAATCCGCCGCAGTCGGTCGGTGTTCTGTATATCGCACCGCTCAAGAGCCTCATCAACGACCAGTTCTACCGCATGGAGGAGCTTTTGGAGATGTCCGGTATCGCCGTTACACACTGGCACGGCGACGTTGCGGCATCCCACAAAAACAAGCTCTTGCAGAATCCGCAGGGCATTCTTCAGATCACGCCGGAATCGCTGGAATCAATGCTGATGAACCGCTCCAACGATATCATCCGTCTGTTTTCCGATCTGCGCTATGTCATCATCGACGAAATCCACATTCTGACGGGTACCGATCGCGGCAACCAGATCATCTGTCAGCTCTGCCGCCTCGGACGGCTGATCGGTCACCATCCGCGCCGCATCGGACTGTCGGCAACGGTGGGAGATCTGTCGATTGCCGTGAACTGGCTCGGTGCCGGCTCCGGACGCGAAACCGATGCACCTGTCGTCGGCGGACAGAAAAACCGCTGGCGGCTCGGCATGGAGCATTTCTATATTCAGAACGATCACAACGATCAGACCGAAGGTGCCATGCAGCATCCGGAACAGCCCAATCCCCGCGCCATGCTCGACGCCGGATTTGAATACATGTACGACTGCGTCAAGGACAAAAAATGTCTGATCTTCTCCAATTCCCGCGAGGAAACGGAGTATATCACCGCAACGATGCGGCAGATTGCCGAGCATCGCGGAGAACCGGACATCTTCCTCATTCACCACGGCAACCTGTCTGCGTCCATCCGCGAGGAAGCCGAAGCCAAGATGAAAGATGAAGAAGTCCATGCGGTCACCTGTGCGACGGTCACACTGGAGCTCGGCATCGACATCGGACGGCTGGAGCGTGTCGTGCAGTCCTGTGCACCGCACACGGTGTCGTCTCTGCTGCAGCGCCTCGGACGCTCCGGCAGACGCGGCGCACCGCCGGAAATGATGATGGTCTTCCGCGAGGAAAACCCGACACCGGAAACGCCGCTTCCCCAGCTGATTCCGTGGGAGCTGATCCGCGGCATTGCGATTGTCCAGCTGTATCTGGAGGATCATTTTATTGAGCCGCCGTCGATCAAGCGGATGCCGTTTTCCCTTCTGTTCCAGCAGACACTCAGTATTCTTGCCTCCTCCGGCGAGCTGACACCTGCGGCACTTGCCCAGCGGGTTTTGTCCCTGCCGCCGTTTGCACATACCTCCAAAGAGGACTACCGTCAGCTGATGATCTCGATGATCCGCGGCGAATTTCTGGAAATGACCGAGGAAAAGACGCTGATTGTCGGACTGAAAGGCGAGAAGCTGACCAATAACTTCCGTTTCTACGCCGTGTTCAAGGATCAGGACGTCGACTATTCCGTGCGCTGTGAGTCGGACGAAATCGGCACAATCACCTCACCGCCGCCTGTCGGTGACCGCTTTGCACTTGCCGGTCACGTCTGGGAGGTCGAGGAGCTCGACCTTGCACGCAAGCTCGTTTACGTCAAACAGGTCAAGGGCAAAATGGAAATCTCCTGGCCCGGCGACTACGGCGAGGTCAATACGCGCATCCTTGAGAAAATGCGTGAGGTGCTCTGCGGCGACAAGGACTATCCGTATCTGAAGCCCAACGCCCGTCAGCGGCTTGATGTCGCACGGCACGTTGCCCGCAACGCCGGTATGGGACAGCATTCCCTGTTGTCGCTGGGCGGCATGACATGGTGTTTGTTCCCGTGGCTCGGCACACGTTCCTTCCGCACCCTGCGCAAGTATATCGTGCGCCATGCAAAGGAATATAAGATCACGAACGTCGAGTTTGAGGGCTGTTACTATATCACGTTCAAAATGGACGACGGTGTCTCCGACTATGCATTCATCAAAGGCCTCTGCGATCACATCCGCCGCGAAGGCATTGACCGTCTGGCGCTGGTCGGTCAGACCGAAATGCCGGTGTTTGAAAAATACGACCCGTATATCCCGGGTGAGCTGCTCCGCCGCGCCTATGCCGAGGACCGTCTGCGCACCGACGAAATCGAGCGCCGTATGCCCGAAATCCTTGAAGAATATGAAGAACCGTAACAGACGCCCTCCCCGAGGGATGCTGTCCGAAGATTCCTATGGAATCTTCATAGAGAAAGCTTCGCTTTCTCCGTGTGACAAAGGGAGTTTGTTCAGATCAACAGTATCTCAAAAGTCCCGCCATACCCCCCATCTTCCCGGGCGGCATGGCGGGATTTTTCGCAAAAAAACGGGGATTTTTTTGAAGAAAATACTTGCATATCCCCTTGGGGGATATGATAAAATCAAGATGAAGCAAACTCAGCTGAACCGTTTCCAGCATTGCAATGATATATTTTGCTTTCAGCGATAAGTTTCAAGTTACTTGTCACATTTCGCCTATCGGGCGAAATATATCACCCGCCAAAGGCGGATATCACCGCGAAGCGATATCACATTTCCACGACAGTGGAAATATATCACTGCTGTCAACGCTTACGTTGACAGCTCTGTCCCCCGAAAGGAGCCGCCAATGAAGATCAAAGAAGCCGCCGCAAAATGCGGTCTGACCGAAAAAGCCATCCGTCTCTATGAGGAAAAAGGGCTGATCTCCCCATCAATGACCGAGAAAAACGGCAGACAGTTCCGCGACTATGACGAGGAAACCATCCGCCGTCTGCAAACCGTCGCTTCTCTGAGAAAAGCGTTTTTCTCCATTGAACAGATTTCGGAAATTCTCGATCACCCCGAAAATATCCCCACCGTCTTTGCATCCTACCGCGCAGAGCTTCACCAAAAATATACCGATCTGAAGCCGCTGCTTGAACACGCCGAAAACGTTGCCCCCGAAACCCTCACAAGTGCCGCCGCAGTTTCCGAAGCAATGACAGCCCCCCTCTCACACGGTGTCTCCGAGCAGGCACTGCCGACCCTGCACTTCCGCGTCTGGGACGAGGAGCAGTCCCGGGACGAGCGCGAAATCGCCTACGCACGCTGTCAGCAGTACATCGCGCACTGGGGACGCTTCTACGGTGCGTACCTTGTCTTTGATACGGTCTGTGAGTGGATCGGGCGGTCATTCCGTGTCATCACAGCAGTGCTGGCAGGGCTGATCGTGCTGGCATTGGCGCTGTATTATGTGCCGCTGCCCATCCGTGTTGATACCGTGCTGACAGGCTATGAGGCGACCTTTGACGAGGACAGTCAACTTCTCTGGGAGCTGCGCGAATCGTTTCGGTCGGTGGATGAGATCAAAAACTTCGATATCTCCCGCCTTCCCGACCCGACCGATGCCGTTGAGCGAACGGTATCCTTTGACGGCTGGATTCTGCGGTATGCCTTTCGACAGGATATCTTCAAAGGATACATTTCCATTTCAGGCTACGAATCCATGGTCCTGCCGTGGTCGATGTATCACGATTTTGATCCTGCTGATATGAAACCTGCCGACAGCCGCTTCCATTTTTCCTTGGATGGGCTGTTCGGCGAAGTCTATTCCACGGATTACCACAACGTCTGGCTCATCCGCGAGGATCAGAGTGCGCTCATCAGCATGATTTATGCGCACGAAAAGAACTTAAAGGAAGCCATTCAGATCACGCCCGCATCTGCCGGGTACTATCTTCTTGACAACGGCGAGATCGACCCGCACAGAATTACTTACCATAAGCTCGGACACGACCGCTACATTTTTGTTCCCGCCCAAAGCATCGAGGAAGCAAAATATCTCTATTACGAATATGCCTGGAAAGCACGAGAAATCCGAATCTTTGAACAAAAACAGATGCGCACTGAAGCTGCGAAATAACAGAAAGGAGCCGCCATGCAAATCAAACAAGCCGCCGCAACATGCGGTCTGACCGAAAAAGCCATCCGTCTGTATGAGGAAAAAGGGCTGATTACACCGACCTACACCGAAAAAAACGGGCGCAGCTTTCGTGATTACAACGCAGAAACCGTTGCGCGACTGCGAACGATTGCAGCCTTGCGCAAATCGTTTTTCTCCATTGAACAGATTGCGGCAGTTCTCGATACACCCGAAAACATTCCCGCCGTCTTTGCGTCCTATCGTGCGGAACTGCAAAAACAGTACGCCGACTTAAAGCCCCTGATTGCCCGTGCGGAGGAAATTGATGCCCAGAACCTGACCACCGCCGCCGATGTTTCCGCGGCAATGACCGCACCCGCACTTGCTCCGCACGGCATCTCCGACGAAGCCCTGCCCTCCGTCCATTTCCGCGTCTGGGACGAGGGTGCATCGACGGACGAGCGCGAGCGGGCATATGCACGGTATCAGAAGTGGATTGTGCGCTGGGAACGGCGGTATGCAGTCGAGCTTGCGGTGCGGAATGTATTTGGAAGACCGTACTGGAAGTGGATTATCATCGCCGTGCTGCCGCTGGCGCTTCTGTTCTGGTATTTCTACACCCAGCCCATTGTCAGCGATGTCAATGTGACCTTACAGGGATACGAGCTTGTGTATGACGAAAATATTGTTTTCCAATCGCACATCCGCATACCGGAATTCGATACGTTTGACGATTTCCGCAATACGGTGATCGACACCCTTCCGGCACCGGTTAAGGCTGTTCCGCATACGCTGACGCTGGACGGAAAAAGCTATCATTACCTTCTGAACCCGAACAAGACCGATTATTATGAAGGCGTCTTCCATATCGACGGCTTTACAATCGAAACTGGTGACTTAAACGGCATCCGTTCCGGCGGAACGCTGACGGCAGAAGAAGCGGAGGCGGTGTTCGGCGACACGTTTATCCTGTGGGAACCGCACAATATGCACGGCTCCCGCATCCATATCGGTACCAGTATCCGCATCCGCTATGTCCGCCCGGAAGACGGATATATTTTGAGTGACTTTCATTATTATGAAGAACACGGCGACAACGGCGTTCTGGTCTTCCGCGAATGGGGAAATAATTCCACCTTTTTCATCTTTGGGGCAAACACCGAGGAAGAAGCAGACCGGCTGTTCAAACAAACCATCTGGACCGCGTTTCAGGAGGACTTCTGGAACGGATATCAAGCAAACAAGAGTGAGGACTAACCATGCAAATCAAAGAAGCCGCCGCGAAATGCGGTCTGACCGAAAAAGCCATCCGTCTGTATGAGGAAAAAGGCTTAATCACACCGTCCTATACCGAAATCAACGGGCGCAAATTCCGTGACTACAATGACGAAACCGTCGCACAGCTGCAAATGATTGCCGGACTTCGCCAGTCGTTCTTCTCACTTGAACAGATTGCGGCGATGCAGAACACGCCCGAGGACATCCCGGCGATCTTCTCGGAATACCGCGACGAGCTGCGCGGCAAGTTCCGCGAGCTTGAGGGACTGCTGGAACGCGCCGATGCGATCACGCCCGCCGCACTGACCTCTGCCGATGCTCTGGCGCAGGCACTCGGCGGAACGCTTGCAGCCCCCGTGGAACCCGAGCAGATTGCGGCAGACACCGCACAGATCCCGGCAGACGAGCCCTACCGCATCCGCCGCGTTGAGACCCATGCCGTGCCCGAAATGCGCTTCCGCGTCTGGGATGAGGATGTTGACCGCGACGCGCGTGAGGCGGCGTACCGGCGATATCTCAATTATGCACAGCAATGGGCAAAATCGTACGACAACGAGCTGAAGCTCGACAAAATCAAGCACTTCTGGCTGTACCCGGTCGGAAAATTCGTCGTTCTGCCGCTGCTCTGCCTTGCGGTTATCGGATGCTTTCTGTACTTTGTCGGCTGGCGAACAAAGGTCGATATCACCTATTCGGGATACGAAATCACGTTTTCCGAGGATGTCTGGTATGAGATCAACGAACATCTGAACGCACTGCCCGAAGGTGCTGCGCCGCATGAGATGGATGTGTCCGGTTTTCCACAGGCTGTGGAAGCAGAACCGATTTCCGTCCGGTTTGACGGTCAGAAAATCAACTATCTGATCAAGCCCGACTGCTTTGAGGGATCCGTTTTCGCCGACGGGTTCGGCAGCTACGATGCCTTTCACCGCACGCAAAAACTCGACAGCGTCATATACCGAATGGAGCTTCCGGGTTCCATCCTGCCGATCAATGCCGCCGCGACCTACCCACGCCGTGCTGCGGACAAAGCCATGATTATGTTCAGCTCCCTTACCGAAAATTTCGGAAAAGAAACCGGATGTCTGATTTTTCCGCTGATGGAATTCAAGGAGACAAATGCCGCCGGCGAGGGACACAGTCTGGAGAACACCTATATCGTCCTCGGCGCAGATTCGCCCGAAGAAGCCGCCCATATCTTCTGGGACCGGCTCTGGCGGCTCTGGCAGGAAGATATGTATGAGGAAGACCCCGACTACTTCCGAAACCTCATCACAGAAGCCGAATAAAAACGACAGACACCGATGCGGGAATTTTCCTCCCCATCGGTGTCCGTTTGCTTTATAGACTTGTCACATTGGTCAGCCGGATGAACAGCACGTCATACGGTTCTGCCGATACAATCTGCGTCACATCCTCTGCCGTGTAGTATTCCACGCGGTCAAGCGCGAGATTCTGCGTCTTACCGATGCGGAAAAGCTCGGCTTTTTTGATGCCCGGTCCAAGCCCGTGCATATCAAGCGCGAGGTGTCCCGCCTCCCCCCGGTAGTTGGAGAGCAGAATCATCCCGACACCCTCCCCGACACCTGCCATGGCATACGGCGGCTGCATGGCGCTGTTGTCGACGGCGATCATCTGCGTACACGCGGAATACATCTGTCCGTAGGCACAGAAGGTATAGAACGGCTTCTGCGGCACGGAATAGGCATCAAACAGCCCGCACCAGTTGGAGGCAATCTGCCCGTCGTAGTAGTGCGCCTTGTCACAGGGGCTGTCATTGAGTGCAATCAGCGCCGCCGCGGCAAACGCACCGCCGACCTCATTCTTCTGGTTTTCATGTACCTCGCGGCACAGCTCCGGCGTTTCGTCATTGCGGATCATCATCCAGATATCGCCTTCCCACGGATGCTCAAAGCCGATGTAATTCCACTCATCAAACCAAATCCGCGTATCGGTAAAGCCGAAGCGGTCGAGCAGCCGACGCACCCAGACGGCATTTTGGTACACCGCATCATAGGTCGATTCATAGCCGTGATACGACAGAAAATCGAGCGGCAGCTCCTCCTCGCGGCAGAAGCGGACAAACTGCTCCATCGCATCACCTGTTGAGCAGAACGCCATGCCGCCGACCGTCAGCGTCGGGTCGTAGTCCCGGATGGCACGGGAAGCGCGGCGGTAGAGGTCAAAGAGCTGTGTGAGATTGCCCCCGCGCCAGTTGCACCGGATGCCGTGCTCGTTGATGCCCTCTCCCTCGTTCCAGATCTCCCAACAGCGGATGTTGTAATGATATCCGTCTGCCCAGCCGTCGTTGTAATGACGGATGATGTTGACGGCGATGCGGCACCACTTGTCAAAATCCCTGGGGGGTCTTGCATATCTGCCCTCAATGTCGTGGTCGATGGACTCGCCCAGCCGGTAAACGACCTCCGCACCGAGCGCATCGATGCTCTCAATCAGATGGTCGGTATGCAGAAAATAATAGTTGGCAGGATCGTTCTCGTCCGCATCGAAATGCGGGAAAATGCGCGAGACATCCACATAAAACCGGGAGTTTGCGCCGTCGGTGTCATGCAGACGGACGGAGGGAATGTTCATCTCGCGGTAGCGGCGGGACAGATTGACCACATTCTGATTGCAGATGGGACCGTTGTTGACACCGTGAAGCATCTTGGGCGGATGTACTGTTTTCGAAAAGTCAAATGTGATATGTTTCATCGGTTGTGCTTCTCCTTTGCTTTGGCAGTCAGCAGATCATGTACGCGGCAGAGCAGCGCCGCAGTCTCGGCGCGTGTGACGGCGGCACCGGGACGGATCGTATTGTCATCAAATCCGCTCACGATTCCGTGTCCGACCATGCCGACGATGTTGGCGCGCGCCCATTCGGGAATCGCCGCGTCATCGGTAAATGCGGTTTGAGCAAAGCTGCCGAAGGTTCCGTCATCGGCATACAGATTCTGCTTCAGGATTTCGCCGAGTACATAAAAGACCTCTGCACGGGTCATGGTATCATCGGCGGCAAACAGCAGGCGCGGATTGCCGTCTGCATCCGTTCCACCGGTTTTTCCGCGCATATAACCGGCTTCGGTCACAGCCGCGATATACGGCGCCGCCCATACAGGGATGGAATCGGCATCGGCAAACGGCAGATTCAGCGGTGCATCGGACAGCGGAAGCGCCGTAAAGCGGACCGCCATGACGGCAAATTCCGCACGGGTCAGAAGTCCTGTCGGTTCATAGCGGTATGTTCCGTTTCCGTTTGCGATTCCGCGGACAACACCCATACGCGCCGCGGTTTCAATGCTGTCATACGCCCACGTACCGTGCGTATCGGTAAAGGAAGGCAGACGATCGCCGTAAAAATAGGTCAGATCATCGATAACCGCCGACATCGGTGATGCCGTCATCAAAAGCGTTTCGATGGCAAAGTCCCGGATACCTTCTTCGCGGATGGACGCAGTATCAAGGGACAGGCGCATCCAGCCGCCCATGCGCGTAAAATCATCAGACACCGTCCAGGGAAGCGTGCAGGATTCCCCCTCAAAGGTCACAACCGCACATAAGTCCTCCGGCAGCGCACCTGCACGCATTTGCAGATACAGATCGATCCGCCGGACCGGATTGGATGCGGCAGGGGTTATAATCGGTGCCAGCATGGATGCAGTAACGGACACAGCGGCTGTGTTGTTTCTGCCGGCTCCCGGAACATGCGCCAGATGACCGGCGCTGTCAGTACGGAAGACCGCACCCGGTGTCCGCTCCTCCATGTTCATGACCGTCTGTGCAAGCGCACCGAAGGTCACAGGCAGTACCGTCGTATGGTTTTTCCCGCCGCCGTCTTTCACCGACAGATGGAGTGCGGCAGTCGGCAAACCGTTCAGAAGCAGGGCTTCTCCGCGTTCCGTCGGAATACCAGCGCTGTGTACCCGCAGAGCAGCATCGACATATCCGGCGGGCTGCGTTCCCCCCGGCGCTGTCAGCACCGCGGTGACGTCCGATGCGGCAATATGTACCGGATAGCCTCTCCACGTTCCCCATACCGTAATCGGATCGGCGCTGCCGCCAAAGGGGACGGTCAGCGCAGAAGCATCGGCGGTAATGCCGTCAAGACTGTCTGTGCGGTATACCGTCTCTGTCGCGGTCAGTACCGTTTCCGCCGCACCGGTTGTCCCGGATGCAGGAATCCGGACCTGTACAGATACCAGCACCGTGTCCGCACCGGCATCCGGAATCAGACGGCCTCCGTCAATGACACCGCCGTATGCCGACCATGTCAGAGCGGCAGAGTCCGTCACCACCGGGGTGTGGCTTTTGTCGTAGATCACCACATCCAGCGGCACCTCTGCATCTCCGAAAACCAGCGGCGCATCCGGCAGGATTTCCGCACTGTACGGAATTCCGTCGGCATGGGTAGGATCGACAAACAGTACCGCATTGGAAACACTCCGCTCAGCACCGTCTGACGGTACATTTGTGACGGAACAGATGCCGTTGTCCGCGCGTACAAGCACCGTGGTCGAACCGCCGCCGTCCAGATTGATGGCGCCGACACAGCCGAACGATGCCATGGTCTGTGCAAGCTCTGCAAGGGTCATGCCCTTCGATGCACCGGTTCTGCCGTCCACAGCGAAGAACAGCAGGCGTCCGTCGGCGGTATAACCAACTGCGGTGCGCGGATTGGCGGCATTGGCATGAGACACCGCAAAACCGTCCGTCTGTACCGTTCCGTTTTCGATCAGAAGATCGCCGCCGCCCAGTGCCAGCGTGACATTCTCCCATCCGTCGGCGGCGGTAAGTGTCACCGTCACCGTATCCCCTGCCGTAAGCGCACGGTAAGCGGCAGCCTGGGTGCATTTGGGATGCATATAAATGACAAATCCATCCCCGGGAATCGTTCCGTTTTTGCAGTCCTCACGGATTTCGGTCAGAACAGCACGGACCATTCCGCCAATGGAAAAGGTCCCCTCCTCCACGCGGAACACATACTCCGTCCCCGCCTCTGCCGAATGGGTCGTCGCACCGTATGCCGGTGTGCAGAGATACGCCCCCCAGACTGCCGGATATTTATTGATGTGTGCGATGGGCAGTTCTGCCGACGTCTCGCCTGTATCATCGGAAACACGCAGTACGACACCGATCGACGGTACGCCGAGCAGGTATGTCCCGTCAGCGGTCATGCCCAGCGCCGCGGCACCGGCATCCGAGGTCAGAACCTGCCCGTCATCGATCATCACACCGAGCGGAATTCCCGTCTGCATACTGAAGAAATCGCCGTTGATGCCGCCGACCACACGTCCGCTGTCCGCATCCCACTGTTTTTGCAGAAGGGATGCCATGGCGGTTGTCCGTTCACGTCCCCAGACATGCGTTCCGTATGTCACAACCGGCATAACCGACGTCCCAGGCGTATAGGTGAACAGATACCCGCGCTGTGCGGCACCGCGCTGTTCTGCATAGAACGTTTCATAGCGCAGGCCGTCCGCCGGGGATGTATCGGTCCGGTAGACCGTATTGTCTGCTGTAACCGCAAACGCGGCGGCAGTTGTACAAAGCGCGGTCAGCATCAGCAATAGGACAGCCGCCGCACCGAGCCGTCTGCAAACGTCATGTCGTTTCATATTCCATCTCCGTTCCGATTCGTTTTTTTCATTGTACCACAGATATAAACCATGCGCAAGCGGATTTTTTTGCGCGATTGTAACATTTTCATGAGAAAACAAGCAGCACCGCCGCGTAAAGATGCGCAGGACACGGTGCTGTGTCATATCGTTATGTCAGATCATCTGCGCAGAATGCGGGTCAGGCAGGCATCGGTATGTGCAAATGCCGCAGCAAGTGCGTCAGCCGTGGTTTCGGAATGTGCATTCCACGTTTTCTCGGCAAGCGCGGGAATGCGTTCTCTGATCAGCGCAAATTCGGCACGGCAGGCTTCCTCGTTGGACGGCATACCGACCAGCTGATCGCCCCAGGCACAGATCTGTCCGCCGAGGACAGGCGATGTATCGGGAACGACAATGTCCTGCTTCGATGCAATGGAATTGGGCCACCAGTGCTGCCAGCGGTAGATATCCCAGTCAAGGATTTCCGCAGGTGACCAGTATTTGCCGGGCGTGCAGATGTAAAGCGGCTTCCAGGAGCAGTTGATCAGTGTAAATCCCCCCTCCAGCAGCTGGGGTGCAAGCTGATAGTAGGACTCCCATGCGATGACAAGGACATCCTTGGAAATCAGGTGGTTATATTCTTTGGAAAAGCCCTCCCAGATGACCGGCGTGACACCGCGCGACAGGACATAATCGGTCATCCGCTGCAAATAGTGTGCGTACAGCGCATGAACATCGGGAAGATTGTGTTCCGCACGGTAGGCACGGCACCCTTCACAGTCGTCCCAGCGTGCAATCGCCGCTTCGTCTCCGCCAAGATGCAGATAGTCCGCATCCGGGAAAAGCGCCAGAATCTCGTCAATCAGTGTCTGGAGCGCCAAAAAGGTCTTTTCTTCTGCGCACATAATGCCGTGCGTACCGAAAATCTCCGGATAAGCGGTATTGAAACAGGAGCAGTGACCGGGCAGATCAAGCTCCGGAACCAGCATAACGCCGCGTTCTTTTGCGTACACATCCAACGCACGGAGTGCTTCCTTGGAATAGAACCGGTTTTCAGTCTTCAGAGCCGGATAAGCATCGGTCGGGAAGGTGAAGCTCTGGTCATCGGTGAAGTGCAGCTGCAAACGGTTGATCTTATAAAGCCAGCAGAGATCGACAGCGTCATAAAGATACGAAATCGGGTGCCACTTGCGTGCAAGGTCGATCATCAGTCCGCGCCAGCTGCCGTCGGGTGCATCCTCGATGTGCAGATCGGGAACAGTCAAGCCGTCATCCCCGTCCTCCACGGAAAGCAGCAGGGCGGCCATGGCATGATTGAGCGCCTCAGCTCCGGCTGCACGGATGACAACACCGTCCCCGTCCGCGTCAATGGTATGGGCATTCTGCGGAAGAGCGGGATCACAGATGCAGAGAATGCCGGCCATTTCCCTGCTTTCCGCGCGCGTGAGATATCCTGAAAACACGCGGTCAAAATGATCGGATGCGGCGGCAATCACAGGGATTTCGGCTCCGTCAAAGCCTTCGCAGAAATAGGTCGGTGCAAGCGGGTGAACCGTATCACCGTACTGTACGGTTTTCGGGATCGGCAGAATCATGTGTTTCATCAGAAGTAACCTCCATTGTTGTCAGCAGCAGTATGCCGCTCATATGTTATGTTTTAAGATCGTATCGGGACAAAACAGGATCGGCTCCGTTCTGTCAGAGCTTGAGAATCAGATTACAGAGCAGCACCGCCACGGGAATGGTAAACATCGAAAGGGCGGTCGACATCCCGACGGTCTTTGATGCATAATCGGGACGCATATCGTAGATTTCGGCAAACATTGCGGTGACAGCGGCAGTCGGCAGGCTTGCCATGATCGTAAAGAAGATGACATAGTCGTCGGACATCCCGCACAAATGATAAATCAGCGCAATGACGCAAGGTGCCGCCAGCAGGCGCAGACAGGAAAAGATGTACAGCTGAGCATCACAGAAAATCTTCTTCAGCGGCAGACGCGACAGATTCGCACCGATGACCAGCAGAACAATGGGCGTGCAGATGTTGTTCATATATCCCACCGCCGCGGACACAGGGGCAGGCAGATCGATTTGCAGAACAAAAAACAGAAAACCGACAAGACACGGTGTCGTACCGTGGTTGAGAACCATTTTCAGCGGATTGATGCGGATTTTCTCACCCGGTGCATCGCGATCCCGACCGCGCGACAGAACGATCATACCATAGGACCAGACAGAAAGATTGAACGCAACGACATAAAACGCGCCCCAGAACAGACCGATGTCGCCGAACATGGTTTGCAGCAGCGGAAAGCCCATGAAGCCGGCATTGACAAAGGTCAGGCTGTATTCGGTCAGAATGCGTTCCACCTTATCGCGGCGGACATAGTGCGCCGACAGAAACGCAAACAGCGCAAGAATGGCGTGGGACAGCATAGCAATGCCGAGAATGGACAGCCCCGCCGTCAGATTATCACGGGAATATTCGACATTGACCAGCGCATTGAACAGCATGAACGGCTGAGCAACGTTGACAGTCAGCTTCGACAGCTTTTTGGACATCGGTTCATCGATGATACCCGTTTTGGCGGAATAAAAGCCGATCATCATCAGAATCAGAAGTGAAATCACGGCTTTTGCGGCAACAGCAAATGAAACAGTCATGAAAAATGAAATTCCTTTCCGGTCAGTTCTCGTTACAGTTTTTTCAGTGCGCGGTACTTTTCGGCAATGGAACGCATGTCCTCCAGCATATCCTCACGCTTGGACGGGTCACGCAGCAGTGCCGACGGATGGTATACCGCACACATTTCAAATGCCCCGCGCGAAAACCAGACGCCATGCTCCCGCGTGATACGGAAATCAGGCTTAATCAGCCGTTGAGCCGAGATGCGTCCGAGACAGACCAGAATGGTGGGACGGATGATACGTACCTGCGCACGCAGATGCTCGATACACGCATCCCCTTCTTCCGGCAGCGGGTCACGGTTGCGCGGCGGACGGCATTTGAGAATGTTCGCAATATATACGTCTTCGCGCGGAATGCCGACTGCGAACAGATAGCGGTCCAGCAGCTGTCCTGCCGCACCGACAAACGGAATGCCGGTTGCATCCTCTCGCTCGCCCGGCGCTTCGCCGACAAACATCAGTGATGCATCGGGCGAACCGGTCCCAAAGACAAGATTGGTCCGGGTCGCACCAAGCGCACAGCGCTGACAGCTCTCACACGCGGTACAGAGTGCGGCAAGTTTTTCGGCATGTTCAGACATAGATTTCACCATCGCTTTCTTTGTCGGAAAGCATCCTTTATTTCACATGGTAAGAGCGGCAAGCACCGCCACCGCATCATGCTCGCACAGACATTTTGCATGTTCGCAAAGACAGCACAGCATCGACGCCGATGCAATGCGCGTCCCGAATTCTTCCAGAAGCAGCGTCGGCGGAAACGGCTGATCCGCGGTCGGCGGACGCTCCTCGACCGTCAGATAGAAGCGGCCTGAATGCGGCATGACATACACCGCACTGTCACCGCAGTAGCCGCGTTTCTGCAAAAGATGGCAGATGCGGATCATACGGTCAGGCGGACAGTCATCAAAGGCGTACAGCGCACGGACAGTGCTGCGTGTACGCGGACGGGGCGGGTGCGGTGTTTCGGTCAGCGGGACGGGTGTCGGTATGGCAGAGGATTGCATATGTATCGGTTTCCTTTCATCGTGGTTTGGGAATGGGTTATACTATATTATAATCCCAAACAGCGAAAATGGAAACCCTCAATTTCTGGAAAGCACCAGCGCCTCAGAACGAAGCATACGGCAGAAGCGGTCTTCCGCCGACTTCAAACAGGTAATCGCGGGAACGCAGAAGCGCAACGAGCTCATCATTGTTTTTCGGCAGGACCTTGGCGCGGAGTGCGGCGGAACCCTCATGACCGCGGTGGTGCAGGTCGGTACCAATGGTCAGAATCGGGATATTCTGCTCATCGGCATAGCGTGCGGAAACGGTGATGCGGGAGTTATGACCGGGATGCATGTTGAATGCTTCAATGCCGTCCATATGTGCGCCGTCCATGGCGACAATGCCGTTGCGGAACGGATGCGCCTGACAGATCAGACGGTTTTCGGCGTGATAGATATCGTAGAATTCACGGAAGGTCAGGTTCAGTCTGACAACGGTTTCGCGCAGGAACGCTTCGTCCACACCGAACACGAGATAGTCGTTGGAGTTTTCCTCAAAACGGAATTCCGCGCCGAGCAGAACGGTCATGCCTGCCGCCTCCCCCTCTGCCTTTGCTGCTTCAAAATCGGCAAGATAGGTGCCGACGGGATCGTCCGTCTTCATGAACGGACCGCCCGGGAAGAAGTGGTTGGTAACGACAACGGCATCGTAGCCCTGTTCCTTCAGTCGCGCGATGAATTCCCTGGGCGGCAGCTCCGAGCAGGGAGAGACAGGCGCGGTGTGCGCGTGCAGCTCGATCTTATATTGGTACTGTGACAGAAAATTCTGAATTTCGGTGGGGTAGATGCTCATGGTAAGATGCTCCTTTTCGGGTGTTTTGATATCAACTATTATTATAATTCAAAACGGCGGAAATGTACAGAGGTTTCCGGCAAATTTCCCGAGAAAATTTCAAAAAGATTTTTTGCATCAGTGCAAGAGAAAAACAGAGGAAAAACGAGCAAATCAAAGATAAAACGAGGTATTGAAAATCTAAATCAAAAATTCCGAAAAATCTTTGAAAAACCCCTTGACAACAGCATTTTTCTGTGGTATAATCTTACACGTTCTGCAAAAGAAATAGGATGGTGCCGCACAAAAAAGCGCGGCATCGATAACAATAACGGAGGAAGAAATCATGTCCACTTACATGGCAAAAAAGGAAACGCTGGAACGCGCATGGTATGTCATCGATGCAGCAGGCAAGCCCGTCGGTAAGACCGCAGCGCTCGC
>SVRM01000067.1 GCA_015064785.1 Oscillospiraceae bacterium | reverse complement strand
CAAACGCCCCGCATGTGGTTTGCCGGAAAATCTGGATTTCGGCGGTGCATCATTCCACACCATTGCATTCTCCTGGCAGGGATACCGCTATTATTTCTTTGCCGACGAAGAAAACGGCGACATCATGAACGATGCCATTTATACGCGTACCCGTACCATTGAAGAACGATTGAATGTCGATTTACAGCATACACTTCTGGAAGATACAGCAACAACCGCTGTACCGAATCTGGTAAAGCCGACCATACTCTCCGCAGATGATGTCTATCAGCAGGTGCTCTTTCACTGCATTGACGGTGTCTCTTCCTTTTCATCTCAGGGATATCTATACAATCTTGATGAACTCCCCCATATCGATACCGATGCGGAATGGTGGAATAAAGAACAGATGGATACCCTGCGGCTGGGTGAAAACACCTACTTTGCCGTCAACGATTACATGCTCCCCTGTCCGTACATCGTCTATTTCTCCAAGGATATGGTCAACGATCTGGAATTTGAGGATCCGTATCAGCTGGTTTACGACGGACGCTGGACGCTGGATGTCTTCACGCAAATGGCACGCAGTGTTGTCTCTGATCTGGACGGCAACGGAAAAATGGAAGGCGAATACGACCGTTTCGGTGTAACCGCTTCCGAAGTATCCAAGTACACCAGCTTCGTCACCGGTGCTGATCAGTATATCACAGAAAAGACATCCGACGGACAAATCACACTGGCCATCAATACGGAAAAGATGCTGCACATCATAGAAATGTTTACCGATCTTGCAAAGCAGGACGTCTTCTTCATGCCGCTCAGCGAATATGAAGGATATCACATCACGCTGGATACCGGCCGTCTGCTGTTTGATCTGGAAACGCTGGCATGGGCAGAGAAAATGCGCGATTACACGGTAGAGTTCGGATTCCTGCCTTATCCGAAATATGATGAAGCGCAAGAGAATTACCGTTCTCTTGACTGGGGCGGTCTGATGGGGATTCCGCTTTCCATCAGCAATCCGGAACTGGTCGGTGCTGTATTGGAGCTTCAGGCATACGAAAGCGGCAATTCCGTCCTTCCTACCTATTACGATACCGTACTCACAGGCAAGCTCGCACGCGATGAAAATGCAGTCAAAATGCTCGATATCGTGTTCGACACCATCTGTTATGAACCGGGCGGAAACTATTTTGGCTTCTCCGGCGGCTTCTCCGATCTGTTCTTTGCACTCTCGAATCTTTCTCTGACGCAGAAATCCGCAGATTTTGCTTCGTTCTATGCAAAACAGGAAAAAACGGCTCTCAAGACCATTGAAAGATTCTATAAGTCCTTGAATGAAGTGGAAATGCAGTAAACACAGCCCCCCAATATAAAAAATATTTTATAGGCAATTGCAAAATTGCCTACCTTCATCGCCCAAAGGGCGATATATAAACAAATTGCGTCGCTTGGGCGGGTTTCCCGCCCAAAAAGACACCTTCAAAGCGACCAAAGGGAGCCATCGGGCTGCGTCAGCCCGATGAAACCGATTGCAAAATGCAATTTTGCAATCGATTAAAAAAATATTTTAATTATGGAGGAAACCAACTATGAATAACCGTTATACCGCCGCCCTTGCCGCACTTCTTTTGCTCACAGCATCGCTTGCCTCCTGCGGTGATACCGCCGTACAGCCGACCGAAACACAGGCAGAGACCTCCGCAGATACCGCAGCCGTAACGGAAGCCGTTGACAACACGCCGGAATACGAGCCGGACGATCTGTCGGAGGAACTGGACTTTGCCGGAACGACAACCCACATTTTTGGCTGGGAGGGTGCTGCCAATGTTGAGTTTTTTGTCGAGGAGGAGGATGGCGACATTGTCAACGATGCGATTTTCATGCGCAACCGTACCGTCGAGGAACGTCTGAATCTTGCATTGACATACACGCTGATTCCCGGTGCCAATCCTGACCGTGCATCCTGGGTCAAAGCGGTTTCCCAGAGCATCATGGCCGGCGACGGTGCCAACGACATCGTCGCGGGCTATTCCATGTGCGGTGCAACGCTGGCAAATAACCGTCTGCTGATCGACCTGATGGGACTGGATCATATCAACTTTGAAAAGCCGTGGTGGCCCGCGTCTCTTATCAAGGAAGCAACCTGCGGCGGCAAGCTGTATTTCTGCTCCGGCGATATTTCCACGAATATGATCTACTACCTCTATTCGATTTACTTTAACAAGACGCTTGCGCAGAATTACGACGTTGAAAATCTGTATGACCTTGTCAGAGAAGGCAAGTGGACATTGGACAAAATGATCGAAATCAGCAGCAATCTGTATTCCGATCTCAACGGTGACGGCAAAAAGGATCCTGACGACCAATTTGGTTATACGACACACAGTACCTGGTCCGATACATTCTTCTTTGCGAGCGGTCTGCGGACAACGGAGATCGGATCGGAGGGACTTCCGGTGCTCTCCGACGAATTCGGCGGAGAAAAAACGCAGGACCTGCTCGTCCGTCTGATCGATATGTTCAACACCAACGAGATGTATCTGGGCAGCGACTATGATATTGTACGCAATCAATTTCTGGAAGGCCGCGCCCTGTTTATGACAACGGAAGTTTATTATGCGAAGAACTATCTGCGCGACACACAGATCGAATACGGTATTCTGCCGGTACCGAAATATGATGAGGCGCAGGAAAATTACTATACTGTTTCCTCGTTCCCCTATACGCTGTACGGCATTCCGGTTGATGCCAAGGATCCGTCCATGTCTGCGGCAATTCTGGAATGTCTGGCATCGGAATCCTACCGCACCGTCTCGCCGGCGCTCTTTGAGGTCGCGCTCAAGGTCAAGTATGCAAGTGACAACGATGTATCGGAGATGTACGATATCATCCGCGAATCCAATGTCTTTGATATCGGTCGTATCTTCAATGACAGCATGGGCAGCAAAACCTATTCTCTGTTCCGTTCCGCACTGGTCGACGGAAACGCGAACTGGATTTCCAACTATGAAAAAAATGTCAAGGGCATGACAAAGCAGTTTGAAAAGATTGTTGAAAATTTGATTGCAGAAGATTAAGAAAAGCACTGCCGCAGAGCGTTTTCACGTTCTGCGGCAGTTTTTGATTACGGTATGCGGATTATTCAATCGGCTTCCATGCCTCGACCAGATCGGCGATGGCATTGTTGATCTGGCTCTGGTTCTTTTCGATACCGGATGCAAGCGGCGCATCCTTGTAAAGCACATCGACCAGCGTATTGTTGACCGAGCCGAAGTTGTACAGAGATGCAAAGTCAATGTAGGTGCAGTCCAGCAGGATATCAAGGACTTCTGCGGAGCGTTCGTCGCGGGAATCCTTTTCCTTGTAAACCAGATCATAGGCAACGGGGCGGACGACCTCACGCGAATAGCGCGCCAGTGCCTCGGTCAGGAAACCGTAGTCCTCGTTTCCGGTGACGGTTTGCGGCAGTGCGATGAAGCAGGAGCCCCACGGAGACAGGAAGGAGTAATACGATTCCTGTTTTTCGTCCCACTTCGGTGCGGGCAGGATCAGATAGTCGGATTCCATATCACGCAGATGAACGGCGGCGGATTCGAGCTTGTGCATGAAGAACAGTGCGCGGTCACCCTGGAACAGGATATTGGAGAAATCGTTGATGTCGTTGTTGGCACCGAGATTGATGGTCTTGAACAGGTCGGCCGTACCTTCGATGACGGCAACGGCATGGCTGTCGGAGAGCAGATCGCAGGTGATGTTGTCGCCGGCATCATTGATGTGCGAGAACTGGACACCGGCACCGGTCAGCAGAATCTGAACCGCTTCGGTGGAATCCTTCTGCATGGCAAAGCCGAAGAAGTCATCGTCGACATTCCAGGAGTTGTCCATGTTGAGGTCGTTGTCCATATCCTTTGTCATCGTGCGGAGCTGATCAACGGTCCACTTGCCGTCGATGACCGACTGGAAGATATCGAAATCATAGTCATAGTCGGTGTACAGCTTGAGGTTGAGGAACAGACAGCCGGGCATTTTGTAGACACCGGGTGCGATGTCGGAGGATGTGAAGTACATCGCCTCATGCAGACGCATATTCTTGTACATCAGCGGATTCCACCAGTTCTGGTCCATTTCCAGATAGGGCATTGCGCACATGTCGGCAAGGTAGCCTGCCGTTGCCTGCGAATTGAGCGAAACCATCGTGGCAATAATCATCTGCCATTCGTCGTCGCCCGCAGAAACCATCGAGCGGAGCTTATTGATATCGTTCTGCTGAATATATGCGATATCACAGTTGTACTTTTCTTCCAGAAACAGATCGCGGGTCAGAAGGGCGTCGTTGATGACCTCGCCGTTCATCTCCTCTCCGGGAATGTTTGCCTGAATGGCGGAATGTGCGTTGCAGTCAAAAATGGTGTAGACCATACCGCCAAGATCGCGCTCACCGAGGTCGTCCAGCAGAGACGGTGCGGCGGTTTCTTCTGAGGGGGAAGCAGTATTGGCAGAGGTTTCGGTTTCCGCAGCGGAACTGCCGGTATCGCCGCAGGAAGCAAGTGATGCAAGGATCAGAGCGGCAAGCAGTGCGGTAGTGATACGTTTCATGTGATTCTCCTTTTGATTTTCATATTTCAGATGATAACGATTGTGTTTCTTTTCCATATTATACTACACAATGTGATGTTTGTCAATTCTTTTCACCGGAATTGACAAGAACCGTGGGATATGCTATAATAATGTTGACTGAATAACGAAAATGTTGACTGAATAACGAAGAAAGGATGGGGACCTGCATTCCCACGGGAATACGGGAAACCTGCGGTATGATGCGATGGGAAGACTGCTCGGCTCACACGATGCGGAAGAGCTTGACCGCCCGGATCTGAACAAATGCCCGGAATGCGGCAGTTATTTTGCGCCGGGGGCGGAATACTGTCCGATCTGTCAGGCGTTCTGCCCCGACGAATTCCGCGCCGGAAACAGAAAGCCGGTCAAAGTAAAAAAACAGACCTTTTCGCGTGCATCGTCGCGCGTGACGTTCGTGGAATGGTACCACTCCTGGTGGTTTATTGCAATTGCGCTGATTTTCATGCCCATTGTCGGTATTGTCCTGCTCATCACGAGTCCGCATAAGACCAAACATAAACTGCTGTTTGCGGCGGCGGCCTTTCTGTATACCGTGCTGGTATCGTGGGGTGTCGGCGGAATGCTGATCGGAATGCTGCGCGGCATGGAACAGCCCGTCGATACCTCGCTCACACGCGCTGACTATATCGCCGCCTGTGAAACGGTCGATGCCGAAACCTATTACCGCATGGCAGATGGATATCCGGAGAAAAAGGTGGCGGTTGCGCTGACGGTACGCGAAGTTATCTATGATGTCGAGGAAATGTACAGCCATGACCGTTACTCATGCTACTATCTCTGCTCGGATGAAGCGCAGACCTTTGTTGTCCTTGTCCGCGACTGCATCCGGGAGGATCGCATGAATCTCCTGCCCGGGGATCCTGTGGTCTTCTACGGCGAGGGTGCGGGAACGGTTTCGCTGACCGACACGCAGAATGTATCGCATACCGCGCCATGTATTTATGCCGCATATGCTGCTCTGGATGAGGAGATATCCCAATGAAGCTCGGACTTTTCTCGGATTCGCACTATTCATCAACCGAACGTTCCTGCGGCTGCCGCTATAACAGCAAATCCCTTCAGAAGCTCAGGGAAGCCTACCGCATCTTTGAGGATGCCGGCTGCGATCTGGTGCTTTGCCTGGGTGATCTGACCGACACGGAAGCCACGTATGAAAAGGAATGTGAGAACCTGCGTGCCTGCGCCGCTGTGATGGATGCATCATCGGTGCCGACGATCTGCGTGATGGGCAATCACGATGCGTTTGCATTTACCGAAGCGGCGTTTTATGAACTGCTCGGACAGACGCGCCGACCGCGTACCCTTGCGCTGGATGGCGTGACATTGCTGTTTGTCGATGCCTGCCATTATGCCAACGGAAAGCATTATCAACCCGGTGACAGTGATTGGACCGATACCTTTTTTCCGTATACCGGGGCATTGGAACAGGAGCTGTCGGAAATCGCGGGTCCGGTCTGCGTGTGTATGCACCAGAACCTCGATCCCGCCATTCCTCAAAACCACAGACTGGCAAACGATGCTGCGCTCCGCGCACTGTTTGCTTCCTGCGGCAGCGTCACGCATGTTATCAGCGGTCACTACCACCCCGGTGCCGATCATACCGTCGACCACATCCGATATCTTACCCTGCCCGCACTGTGTGAGCGCAAAACCGCAGATGCCGTGCAGATTTTAGCGCTGTCATCCGGTGCAGAATATGGGGTATTCCGCTAACGGATTCTTCCGCACATTGTCATGGCATTTCCTGCCATGGAATTTTTGCATACAAATCATAGGGCTGCCGACAGGTTGAAAAAACCTGCGGCAGCCCTTGTCATATTCCCGTTTACTGCCCGCAGCAGAACTGGCTCTTTGCCTGCTGCAATTTCTGTTCATCCGCGCATTCGGTCGGGTACCAGCCGCGGCTGTGCATTTCGTCAAACAGTGCCTGCTGCATCTGATGCTCCTCGCAGAGAATGTTCATCACACAGGCGCGAACCTCAGGTGTCGCCGCTTCACATGCGAATTCGTTGTAGTGACCCGTGACATACTTCTGCGTGTTCAGCGCATCGGCAAGACGGTCTTTGTCGGAAAAATTTCCGTTGACAGGCATGGTTGTTCCCCTCCTTTTACTTCAGCTGGGCATACAGCGCGTCGTAGTGCTTCTGATGCCGCGCTGCAAGATCGTTGTAACGGTTCTGCAATGCTGTGTCGTTGGTTTCACAGGCGTAGGTCTGATACTTTTTGATCAGATTTTCTTCCAGATGAAGCTGATCTTGAATGGATCCGAGTTCTTTTACGGTAATCACTGCCATGTGCTGTTCTCCTTGCTGCGGATCCGGATTTGCATGAACCCGCAGATACAGTATGGATGCTCGGATGTGCGGTCATGCACGGAAACCGATGGAAAAATTTTTGTAACTGTTTTCTGTCCTCCGCATACTATGATAAAGGAGCCGGCGGAAGTCCGACGCGCTCCGAAGGTGTATCGACAACCCATTGAAATCACGGAGGAATCATTTATGAGCTGCCTTTGCAATCTTTTTGACGGCGACAACATGTGGTGGGTCATCATCCTGCTGCTCCTCGTTCTTTTCTGCTGCGCCTGCGGCTAACGGATACAACGGCTGTGGATGCGGATATTCCGCACAGAACAACTGGAATAACAACGGATGTGAAAAAAATAACTCCTGCCGCAGATGCGGATGCAATGACTGATCGGCGCGCTTTTTGGCTGATCTGATCCATTGAATCGCGAACGCCCGTCACGGAAGACGAACTTCTGTGACGGGCGTTCATTCTGTTATTATTTGAAGAAACGGCGCTTGAAGTAGGCAAGATACTGATTCCAGTCCTCGCGGGAGAAGTAATGCGTGCCGAAGCGGCAGTGGTAGTGGACACGTTCGCCGCCAAGCAGGAATGCTTCACCTGCATTCGGATAGCGGTCCAGCGGCAGTCCGTTGTCCTGCGCAAGCTCAGCCATGTCGGTGATGACACCGGTTTCGAGGAAGTGGTTGAGCTGTGCAATGATTGCGGCATTCATGAATTCTCTTGCCGGATCAGCCCAGGAATCTTCCCATGCCGAGCCGATGCACAGCGCACGCGGTGCAGTCAGCGCAGTTAAGAAATGCTGGTCAAACGGCATTTCGTATTCGCGGTCGGCATATTTGCGGTAATTAGGGCAGAACCAGAACGGGAAGACGCGCGAGATGACCTCGACCGTCTCACCGACCTTGCTGCGCGTGATGGCGGCACCGGAGCAGCCGGAGTCGTTGGAGCAGGCACCGGCAAAGCGGTCGTCAAAGGCCGCCGTGACAAGTGCGGTCTTGCCAAGACGCGAGTGACCGGCAACAAAGATCTTATCGGTGTCGATGTCGTCACGGCGCTGCAAAACGTCCATCAGACGGGAAGCGGCATATGCCCACATGCGGATCTTGCCCCATGCGGTCGGCGTGCGATTGCCTTCCTCTGTACCGTATTCCGGGTAGTGACCTGCAAGACCGTTGGTGTAATCGCCGTTGTCGGAGGTGACATCTTCATAGTAAATCTGCGCTGCGGCAAAGCCCTGATCGGTGATTTCCTCGAGCGGGAAATACTTGTCGGGAACGAGCGGACGGAAGTTGATGTGGATGACCAGCGGTACCTTCTGTCGGTTCAGCGGACGACCGGACGGAATGCCGACGGGATGGTTCGGACGGAACAGGCAGACGGGGAAGGAAAATTCGCCCATCGGCGTCGGGAAGCAGACGTCAAACCACTCGCCCGTGACCTTGCCCGCACACATGTTGGTATCGGGCTTGCGCGATTCGCGGACAGTGACGACGGACGGATCGTCGAGCTGGTTGGTGATCGCACCGCCGGGCGCATACCCGTATTCGTTTTCGGACAGAATCGTGCGAAGCTCAGCGCGGCGCGCTTCCCACGATTCGGGTGTGACGGGCGTGCCGTCCAGATGCGTGTAAAGATCCGGCAGTGCGCGGATATCAATTTCGTTTTTCAGAAGGGTCATTTCAGAAAACCTCCCTTGCGCTTAATCAAAACAGATGGGCGTGTTGGAAACAGCGGAGCGCGGCTCTGCCATGTAGTCGGCAACGGTTTCACGCCACTTGTTGTAATGCGCGGTTGTCTTGTGGAATGCCACGGCATCCGCATCGGCAAAGACCTCGTACAGCGTGAAGCGTGTCGGATCGTCCTTGTTCCACAGCACGTCAAAGCGGACGTTGCCGGGTTCCTTGCGGGTGTTTTGGTGATTGTAGGTGGTGATTTCCTTGAACTGTTCAATGTATTCGGGCTTGACATGAACGGATACGAGATTGGCAATCATGATAGAATACTCCTTTGACAAAAATTTTTCGGTTTCAGTATATCACAGAATTGAAAAATTGGCAAGGGTTTCCCTAAAATATACTTGATTTTTTTCATCTGTTATGTTACCATATATAATAAAGAATGCTGGAATGCACAGGAGGAATGCTGACGATGAAACTGCAAAACTATACCATCATGCCGCTGGACACCGATCACCTCGAGGAAATCTGCGAGGATATCCGAGCCCAGTATGAAAACGGGACCGCAACGTGCGCCCTGTTTATGATGACGCTTGTTCCGGAGGGCAATCCGCCGGTGGACAAGGTTGGACTGCTCTGCAAAAAATATGACCTGTTCCGGGAGCGTCTTACAAAGATGGGACTTGGCAGCGGTGTTCTGGTGCAGGCGAGCATCGGACACGGCTGGGTACTTTCGGAAATGTATCCCTATCAATCGTATACCGGCATCGACAGCGGTGATACCCTCCGCGTGGTCTGCCCGTATGACGAGGGCTTCCGTGCTTACATCAAACATGCGTTTACCGTGATTGCATCGCACAAGCCCGATACGATCATGCTCGACGACGACTTCCGTCTGCTGTCCGCACGTCTCGGCGGCTGCGGCTGTCCCTTGCACGTCGCGCGCTTCAATGCGCTTTGGGGTGTGGGTGCATCCTTTACCCGCGAGGAAATCAGTGCAATGCTCGGTGATCCCGGTGAGATCGGCGACCGCGCAAATGAGATTTTCATCCAAACCCAGCACGAGGCAATGCTCGACTGTGCACGTCTGATGCGGGAGGGCATTGACGAAGTCGATCCGACCCTGCCCGGTACCTTCTGCTGTGTCGGCAACAATGTCGAATGTGCCGCGGAAATCGCCGCGATTCTGGCAGGAGAGGGCAATCCGCGCGTTGTACGTCTGAACAACGGGCATTATACCCAGCCGTGCAACCACAATTTCTCCAATGTTTTCCGAAATGCCGCGGAATCGGTTGCAAAGCTGCGTGACCGCGTCGATGTGATTTTAGCCGAGACTGATACCTGTCCGCAGAACCGCTATTCCACATCCGCCGCTTCTCTGCATACGCACTTCACCGGTACGATTTTAGAAGGTGCGCGCGGTGCCAAGCACTGGATTACGCGCCTTCATGCGTGGGAGCCGGAGTGCGGTGCGTCCTATCGCCGTTTGCTCGGCAAATACCGCGGTTTTTATGAAGCACTGGCAGAGCTGGTTCCGCATCTGCACCATCGCGGCTTCTGTATTCCCGTCACAGGGAAGCCGCAGTTTGACCGCCGCAAGGTTTCGGGCGGCAGTGCTGGCTGGTCATCCACCGTGCTGGAACGGTTGGGACTACCGATGTTCTTTGCGTCCGAGCCGCAGGGCGTTGTCTGTTTTGACGGTGCGTCGGACGCCGTTTATACCGACGCGCAGCTCGAGCGGGCACTGTCCGGTGCGGTCATGCTGTCCTCCGATGCGGCAGCCCATCTGATCGGACGCGGATACGGCGACGATCTCGGTGTCGATGTCCGTGACTGGACAGGAGAACAGCCAAGCTATGAAATCCTGCCGTTCCGAAGCAATGAATGCTCGGTACAGCAGCACATCCGTGAACTGGTTGTGCAAAACGATGCCGTAAAAGCACTCTCCGCCGTGTATCACTCCGTCGACCGTGTCAATCCCCGGTATCTGTTCCCCGGTGCAACGGCATATAAAAACGCCCGCGGCGGCAATGCGTTCGTCTTCGCCGGGACACCGAATGTCCCCTACGGGCTGACGACATCCTTTGCTTTCCTCAACCTGTCCCGCAAGCAGCAGCTCATTGACATCCTGCGCATGGCAGGTGAATGTCCTGTCTATTATGCAGGGGATGAGGAAGTGTACTTCCGTGCGGCAAATCTTGACGCGGCGGCAAATGTGGATGACGGTTCGCTGTTCTGCGCTGTGTTCAATCTCGGCATGGACCCGATTGAGGAAATTGTGCTCGGATGTGAAACCGTTCCGCAAAAGATTGAAATGCTCGACTGCGACGGAACCCGCAAGCCTCTTGGTTTCACGGCAGACGAAGAAAACGGCACTGTCACCGTACAGACCCCGGCGTATACGCTGATGCCGGTCGTTCTGCTGCTTTCCTGATATGACAACAGAATCCATCGATACAGAAAGGAAAATCCGAAATGCTGAAAAACTGTTTTGACCTCTGCGGCACATGGACGATGTTCTATGCCGAAAACCGCAATGTAAAGAAAATCAAAGAAGACATTACCACAACCGCCGATGCCAAGCGTCTGATCTATTCCTCCGTTGAGGGTACAGTCCCGGGCAATTTTGAGCTTGATCTGCATCGCGCAGGTTTGATCGGCGACCCGTACTTCGGCACCAATACACTGGACATGCAGAAGCTGGAAAACCTGCACCTGTGGTACTGCCGTACCTTCACCTTCCACGGCACCGCCGACGAAAATACCTTCCTCCGTTTTGAAGGCATCGACACCGTCGCGGAAATCTATCTGAACGGCAAGCTGCTGCAAAAGGTCTCCAATATGTTCTTAACCTATGAGATTCCCGTACCGGAGCTGATCGACGGCGAAAATGACCTTGTGGTACATATCCTGCCCGCGGTCATCGCTGTCCGTGAGCATCCTGTTCCCGTTTCCGCCAATGCGCTGAAGTACAACTATGAATCCCTCTATATCCGCAAGGCGGCAAGCATGTATGGCTGGGATATCATGCCGCGTATTGTGTCGGCAGGCATCTGGAAGCCGGTTTCGCTGATTCAGAAGAAGCCCGACCGCATCGACGATGTGTTCATCTATCCGAACTGGCTCGGAAGTGACGTGACCAACCTCTGTGTCTTCTTCAATCTGACGATTGACAAGGATTTCCTGCACGACTTCAAGCTCCGTGTTCGCGGTGTCTGCGGCGATTCCACCTTTGAAGGTGAGCGCGAAATTCTGCATACCTCCCACCGTTTTGATATCCGTGTAGCCAATCCGAAGCTGTGGTGGCCGAAGAATGCCGGCGAGCAGAATCTGTATGACGTGACAGTGGAGCTGCTCTACTGCGGACAGGTGGTCGATACGCACACGATGCGCACCGGTATCCGTACAGTCGAGCTGTCCCGCACCTCTACCACCGACAAGGACGGCAGCGGCGATTTCTGCTTCATCATCAACGGTAAGCGCGTCTTTGCGATGGGTACCAACTGGGTGCCGCTCGATGCGTTCCATTCCAATGATGTGAACCGCATTCAGCCTGCGATCGACATGGCGGTTGATCTCGGCTGCAATATCATACGGCTTTGGGGCGGCAATGTCTACGAAAATCAGAAGTTCTTTGATCTGTGCGACGAACATGGCATCATGGTCTGGCAGGACTTCGGCATGGGATGCGCGGCGTATCCGCAGGAGCAGAAGTTCCTTGACATGCTCGCGCCCGAGATCGAATTTGTCATCAAGCAGTGCAGAAACCATCCGTCTCTGGTGCTGTGGGCAGGCGACAACGAATGCGATCAGGCATTCTCGTGGGCAGGCACAAAGCGCGACCCCAATGACAATGTCATCACACGTAAGCTCATTCCCGCGCTGCTCCGCATTCACGATTTCACACGTCCGTATCTGCCGTCCTCTCCTTACGTGGATGAACATGCCTATAAGACCGGCGAACCGATCTCCGAGGATCATCTGTGGGGACCGCGCGACTACTTCAAGGGGGCGTATTATAAGAATACCGTCTGTCATTTCGCATCGGAAACCGGCTATCACGGCTGTCCGTCACCGAAATCTCTTGAGAAGTTCATGACAAAAGAGACGCTGTGGCCGATCTTTGATGAAAACGGCATCCCCGGCAAGGAATGGCTCGTGCACGCGGCCTGTATGCGCGCTGATATGTCCGACCCGTATTCCTACCGCATCGGACTGATGGCAAAACAGGTTCAGACCTTGTTTGGGGAGATGCCCGACAATCTCGACGACTTTGCTCTGATGAGCCAGATTTCGCAGGCGGAGGCAAAGAAGTACTTCATCGAGCGCTTCCGCATCACGCGCGGACGCAGAAACGGCATCATCTGGTGGAATCTCGTCGACGGCTGGCCGCAGATCTCCGACGCGATTGTCGATTACAACTACTGCAAGAAGCTCGCTTATCACTACATCAAGCGCTCTCAGCAGCCCGTCATGCTTGCCTTTGACGAGCCGGAGAGCGATACCGCAATGACGCTGTACGGCATCAACGATACGACAAAGGACGTTACCGTTTCCTACCGTGTCCGCAATATTACCGACGGTACGGTCGTTGCCAAGGCATCCGCGGCACTTTCGGCAGAAAAGAGCAATCGCCTTCTGACCATCGACATTGAAAAGGACGAGAAGAAGTTCTACGTCATGGAATGGGAATACGCCGACGGCGAAACTGTCACGCGCGGCAAAAACCACTTCCACACGAATCTGATCGATGTCGACTACAAGGCGTACAAGACTGCAATGGAAACAGCAGGTATGCTGGAGGTTGAGGGATTCTGAAACAGAGAAGATGGCGGCTGCAAGGAGCCAGTAGGGACGTGCATTGCGCGTCCGCTGTGAGGGCGCTGACTTAAAATGACATCAAAGTGATCAGGGGTAAACCCATGTTTGAACATCAAAATTGAAGTGTTACCCCTCTGATGTGCGGACGACCAATGGTCACATCCACGGGTGCCTTGTAACCGTCTGCGTTTCGGTTGATAACAGTCTCCAAAAAGACCGCTTAGCATTTCCCACACAAAAATACCAAAAAGGAAACAAAACCATGAAATACATCGGACTGGATATCGGCGGCACGAAATGTGCCGTCTGTATCGGTGAGGTCACGGATGGGATTCTGACGCTCATCGACAAGGAAAAATTCGCAACAGGGAAGGGACGCGACCCACATGAGGTCATGGGTGAGCTGTATGCCCACGCCGTATCCCTGCTTGACAAACACGGCATGACCTTTTCGGACATTGCCGGCATCGGCATTTCCTGCGGAGGACCGCTGGACGCAAACGCCGGCGTGATCCTGTCCCCGCCCAATCTGCCCGGCTGGGATCATATTGAGATTGTGAAATACTTTGAAGAAAAGACGGGCGTGAAGACGTATCTGCAAAACGATGCCAACGCCTGCGCCGTCGCCGAGTGGAAATTCGGTGCCGGACGCGACCCCGAAACAGGCAAGTGCGTCGACAATATGGTCTTCTGCACGTTCGGTACAGGGCTTGGTGCAGGACTGATTCTCGGCGGAAAACTGTACTCCGGTACTTCCGACATGGCGGGCGAGGTCGGACACATCCGCCTGACCCCGGCAGATGCCGACTACCCGCAGCCCATCGGCTACGGCAAGCGCGGCTCGGCGGAGGGCTATTGCTCCGGCGGCGGCATTGCACAGCTCGGCTGTATTGCTGTGGAGCGGGCTCTGGCAAACGGCGAGGAACCGCGTCTTTGGCTGGAGGCGGAAAAAAATTACGACAACATCACGGCAAAGCTGATTGCCGATCTTGCCGATGACGGAGACGAAATGTGTCTCGGTATCTACCAGACTTGTGCAAACAAGCTCGGTCAGACGCTGTCGATTCTCATTGATCTGTTGAATCCGCAGCTGATTGTCCTCGGCGGCATCTTCATGCGCTCGGCGCATCTGCTCCGCGAGACGATGGAGGACGTCATTGCGCACGAAACGCTTGGGTTTGCAAGCGATGTATGCAGGGTCGTTGGGGCAGGACTTGGCGAGACCATCGGCGATTATGCGGCGCTGTCGGTTGCAACAGGTAATTTCTGATAGTGGGAGAAAAACGATGAAACAATCTGTACAAGTACATTATGATCTGCTCCTTGCGCGCTACCCCGCACTTGCGGCACAGGGCGAGCAGATTCTTGCCATGTTTGAAACCGTGGCATCGGTCTATCATGCCGGCGGTAAGCTGCTGGTCTGCGGAAACGGCGGCTCCTGTGCCGACGCCGAGCATATTGTCGGAGAGCTGATGAAGTGCTTTCTGATCCGCCGCCCGATTCCCGCGGCACTGGATGCGGCACTTGCGGCATACGGTGAGGACGGCGAGGCGCTCCGGTCGCATCTGGAGGGTGCACTTCCGGCAATTTCCCTGTGCGGTCACAATGCGCTCACAACCGCGTATCTCAACGATACCGAACCGACGATGACCTTTGCACAGCAGGTGGTCGGATACGGGCGGGCGGGTGATGTCCTGCTTGCCATCTCCACCTCCGGCAACTCCAAAAACTGTGTCTATGCGGCAACTGCCGCACGGGCAATGGGGCTGCGGGTGCTGGCGCTGACCGGTGAAAAACCGTCGAAGCTGTCGGCACTGGCGGATGTGACCGTGCAGGCACCGTCCGCGGAAACCTTCAAAATCCAGGAATACCATCTGCCGATCTATCACGCGCTCTGCGCCATGCTCGAAGCGGAATTTTTCGGGGATACGGAGGCGGACAGATGACCGGACGGAAGACCTATGCGGAGCTGAATTATTTCAATGCCGCGGCGTGCCTGTTTGTCATTCTGATTCATGTCCTCTCCGTCGGCATCACGTCGCTGGATAAGACTTCGCCGCAGATGGCGGTGGTATTCCTGCTCTGGAAGCTGGCGGCGTATGTTGTTCCCGGCTTTCTGTTCACCGGCGCTGTCAAAATGGCACTCGGATTTGAAGCGGAGAGTCGTCCCCTGACGCTGTCCGGGTATGCAAAATACGTCTGGCGGCGGATTCTGAAGATTTATGTGCCGTATGTCCTCTGGGTCGGTGTGTATTATCTGTATTTTCTGCGGATTGGCTGGGTGGAATCGGGAATTGATGTATTTCTCCGATATGTCTTTGTCGGGGACCTCTCCTCGCCGTTTTACTACGTCGTGACGGTCATGCAGTTTTATCTGCTGATGCCGCTGTGGCGATGGATGACGAAGCGGGTTCCGTGGTTTGCCGGCATTCTGACCGCAGGACTGATTACACTTGCAATGCTGTACTCCGAGGGAATCCTTGCTCATATGGGTGTTTCGTTTGCATACCGTGACCGCGTGTTCCCGTCGTACCTGATTTTCTGGGTACTGGGCTTGTATGTCGGCAAGTATTACGGCGCGGTCCGTGAGGCACTCCGGCGTCATGTCGGCGCGGTGCTTGCCATGCTGATTCCGGTGGCGCTGTACGGCGTTGGAATGCTTGTGCAGTTCGCTCACGGCATCTGGCTTTTTGACGGCAATGTCATCAAAATGTTCACCGACTGTATGACCATCTGTATCGCGCTGACGCTCTGTATTCTGCTCTGTGACCGGGCGGAGAACACCGCCGCACTGCGCGTACTGACCCGACCGCTGTCCTTTATCTACGCTGCGTCGTTTTCCGTTTATCTGTCGCATTGCCTGTTTTTGCAGATCATCAGCTCGGCGATTGCGCAGTTTGCCATTACGGACATCGGCGTTCAGCTGGTTCTGCGCGCGGCGGTCTGCTATACCGCACCGTTTGTGCTGTGGTACGGCTGGTACTGGGCAAAAAAGGGAATCCATATTCTTTGCAGGAAAAGAAAGGCGGCGTGATGAATGCTGTATCACAATCTGATCTGGGACTTTGACGGAACGCTGTTTGACAGCTATCCGCACATTCACGCAGCATATATGCAGGCACTTGCCGATTTCGGACGGACGGCAGACCCAGACGTTCTGATGGCGAAGCTGAAAATCAATTTCGGCGAGGCGCACAAGTATCTCGACGCATCGGACGAGCTGCGCAAACGGTTTGCGCAGTACGAGCATGACATCGACTTTGCGCCCGTCGCGGTGCTGTATAACGGCATGAAGGAACTGCTCGCGGATACCCGCGCGGCAGGTGTGCGGCATTTTCTGTTCACGCACCGCAACAACCTTGCGCTGACATATCTGGAACGCGCCGGGATTCTCGGTTATTTTGACGGCTGGGTGACCTCGGACGATAAAGAGCACTTCGCGCTCAAGCCCTCACCCGCGTCCATTCAGTATCTGCTCGAACACTACGGCATCGACCCGCACAACTGCGCCATGATCGGTGACCGCGAAATTGATGTCGGCAGCGGTATTGCCGCAGGAACGAACGGGATTTTGTTTGATGAGTTTCATAATCTCGGAGAAACTGCGGCACAGCATCGGGTGTATTCGGTGGAGGAGATGCGGGGGTTGCTGTTTTTATGAGAAACAAGAAAAACAAGCATCTCGGAATTGAAATTGATCCTGAACTGCACTACAAACTGCATTATATTTCAAAATATTACGGTCGTTCTGCGAACGGTGAAATTCTTTATCTGATTCGTCAGGAAATCAAAGCATTTGAGCAAGTGGAGGGGGAAATTGTAATTCCCGCAGAACAGGAAACAACATAATATCAATGAGCATAACAAAAAAGAGACACGCTCCGTTTGGAACGTGTCTCAAATTTTTGATTCAATTCAAAATCAAGCGTAAAGCAGGAATTAGCCCAGCTTTGCGTAGTTAATCTTGATGCCAGGGCCCATGGTCGTTGCGATAACGCAGGACTTGATATACTGACCCTTTGCAGCTGCCGGCTTTGCCTTGATGACAGCGCCGACGAGCGTGTTGAAGTTTTCAGCGAGCTTTTCAGCGCCGAAGGAAGCCTTACCGATCGGGCAGTGGATGATGTTGGTCTTGTCCAGACGATATTCGATCTTACCGGCCTTAGCGTCGGTAACAGCCTTAGCAACGTCCATGGTAACAGTACCAGCCTTGGGGTTCGGCATGAGACCCTTCGGACCGAGAACCTTACCGAGACGACCGATGACACCCATCATGTCGGGAGTAGCGATAA
>SVRM01000066.1 GCA_015064785.1 Oscillospiraceae bacterium | reverse complement strand
ATCGACCCGCTGGAAATCATCGACAAGTACGGTGCAGACGCACTGCGTTTTGCACTTGCGACCGGCAACGCACCCGGCAACGATATGCGTTTCTCCGATGAAAAGATCGAAGCTGCAAGAAACTTCACAAACAAGATCTGGAATGCGGCTCGTTTCGTTCTGATGAACCTCGACATCGACGCATGCGAGCTTCCCTCCGAGGACAAGCTGCACATCGAGGACAAGTGGATTCTTTCCCTTTACAACAAGGTTGTCCGTGATGTCACCGCGAACCTTGAAAAGTACGAGATTGGCATTGCACTGTCCAACCTCTATGACTTTATCTGGGATATCTTCTGCGATTGGTACATTGAACTGGTCAAGCCGAGACTGAACGCACAGGGCACTGAAGAAAACAAGACCGCACAGAACGTTATCACTTATGTTCTGGAAGGCACAATGCGTCTGCTCCACCCGTTTATGCCGTTTATCACGGAAGAAATCTGGCAGAAGCTGCCGCATACCGCGGAAGCACATCCCGAAACCATCATGCTGTCCAAGTATCCGACGTACAGCGAAGCTCTGGACTTTACGGCAGATGAAATCCACATGGAACGCCTCATCACCGCGATTAAGGTCATCCGTAACCGCCGTGCGGAAATGAACGTCCCGCCGTCCAAAAAGGCAAAGCTGTTCATCGTTACCAATGAACGCGACACTTTCACCGACAAGACTGCCGTCTTCTTCCAGAAGCTGGCATCTGCCGCAGAGGTGGAAGTTGTCGATTCCTATGCAGACGACACCGCTGTTCAGCTCATCACCGACTGCGCAACGCTGTATATTCCGCTCGGCGACCTCGTCGACTTTGAGAAGGAACGTGCACGTCTGAACAAGGAACGCGAAAATATCGAGCGCGAAATCGGCCGTGTTGAGGGTAAACTTGCAAACGAATCCTTCGTTGCAAAGGCTCCCGCCGCTGTCGTTGAGGGCGAGAAGAACAAGCTCGCAAAGTACCGCGATACGCTCGCAGGCATTCTGTCCGCTCTGGAATCTTTGAAGTAATATTCTATGATATATTTTTTCAGCCGTCTGCTTTTTTCGAAAACGCAGGCGGCTGTGTTTTGTATCGGCGTTGGATTCGATGGTATCCATCACCGTGAATTCCCGCATAATGATACACTTTGCAGCACGCTGTATGCTATAAATATGCAGTAAAACGATACACACTTTGTTATTTTGCACAAAAAACTTGTTCATATTTTGGTGATTGTGCTGTTTTCCAAATAAATTTAAAATATCGCTTGACTTTATGTGTGAATAGTGCTATAATGGACACACCAAAAAACAAAATTTAATCTATGGAGGATTAAAACAATGAAAAAGCTTTTCTCTGTTATTCTCGCAGGTGTAATCCTGTCCTCTCTCGCAGCTTCCGTTTCTGCATCCTATGACGGTGCAAAGGTTGCTGACGTCCCGAAGGTTCCGTCCGCTGACCTGATCAAGATCGACGGTAACATGGACGACGCTGTCTGGGCTGACGCTGTTAAGGTTGAAATCAACCAGTTCAACGTTGGTGAAGAAAATGATACTCACGGTACTGCTTACATGCTGTGGGGCGATAACACCTGGTACCTCTTCTACGATGTTTACGATGCAGAAATCGTTCCTCCGACTGAAGATGCTCAGAACAACACTCCTTGGACTACCGACTCTGTCGAAATGTTCTTCGACTTCGGTAACGAACATGCAGACCTCGTTCAGCAGTTCCGTGTTGACTGTGATGGTTGGCTGTCCTACTACACTGAAGGCGGCGCAGACTCCATCTACGGTCCTGACGCTGGTCAGTTCTTCGGTGACTATGCCGTTGTCATGGACAAGGACGGCTACAACGTTGAAGTTGCTGTCAACCTCGAAAAGTGGGGCCTCAAGGAAGGCGACGCTATCGGTATGCAGCTCCAGATCAACGATATGACCGCTGCTAACGAAACCTCTACCACCGCAGTTTGGAACATGGCTCAGTCCCTCGGCGCAGGCTCTTGGGATGCTGACCTGTACGACTACGTTGTTCTCGGCGGCGCTCTGGAAGTTCCGGAAGAACCCGCTGATGAAGCTCCCGCTGATGACACCGCTGCTGGCACTACCGCTCCGACCACCGCTGACGCTGGTATCGTAGCTGCTGCTGCTGTTATGGCTGTTGCTGCAGGTGTTGTTCTCTCCAAGAAGCACTAATTCAAAAACGCATAACATATACAAAGTCCTCACTTTGTAAGTGACAAGAGAGTCCGTTCCGGACTCTCTTGTTTTTTCTTTTTGTTCCAAAACAATCTTGATTTTATCCGCTTTATATGGTATAATATACAAAAATAATGATAAAGTGAGGATATCATCATGCATACTCCCCATCATATTCGCTGTGCCGCTGCACTTCTGGCATTGTTGTGTACACTCCCTGCTGTCACATCCTGCGGTTCCTCCGATCACGCATCGACTGTGGAAACGGTGCCGAATGTTGACACTGCCGCGACCGAAGCCATCGAAACGGAAGAACTGACCGGTCGTGCGGCTGTCCTGGACAATCTGCCTGCCACGATGGATCTGGGCGGCAAGGAAATTCGCATTCTGACGCGTACCGATGACCGTGACACCAGGATCGAATTCATGGCGGAGTCGGAAACGGGAGATGTTGTTGAGGATGCCGTTTATAACCGCAATCTGAAGGTGATGGAGCGTCTGAATGTCTCCATGAAAGTCATCGAGGGCGGTACCGGTGCTACCCGTCATAACGGTGATGTGGTCAATGGGCTGCTTGACAAATCTGTTCTGGCAGGCGACGACGCTTACGATTTGATCGGCAATCATATGAGCCAGATTACGCCGTATATCCTCAAGGGCATGTTCCTTGATATTCACGATCTACCGTATCTGGATTGGGATCAGCCGTGGTGGAATCACTCATACAACGATCTCATTACACTGAACGGCAAACAGTATATGTGTGCAGGTGAGCTTGCGCAGACGATGGTTTCCGGCATCTATGTTACCTTCTTCAACAAGAAGCTGTGGCTGGAAAACATCGGCGATGACAATCTCTACGAAATCGTCCTGAACGGTGAATGGACGCTGGACAAAATGAAGCAGTACAGCGATTTGATGTATCGCGATCTCAACGGTAACGGTCAGGTTGACGAGGAAGACCGTTTCGGTATGGTGTATTCGGAAACCATTCAGGCGGACGGATTTGCTGGCGGAGCAAATGTCCATTTCACCACATACAATGAATCCGACGGCTATTATTATTGGTCACTGGAAAGCGAACATACAGCGACGTTCCTGTCCAAAATCAAATCCCTCATGCATGAAAACAACAATGCATGGTTTACAACGGATACCCTGCGTCCGTTCTCGACGGATCTCATGTACAAGATGATTGACGATACCGTATTGTTTATGCCGCATATGCTGTCCGGTACCGATCAGCTGCGTGATATGAAGTCCGACTATGGTATTGTTCCGATGCCCAAGCTGGATGAACATCAGGAACAGTATACGACCTTCGTTCACAACGGCTTTACCGTTTTTGCGATCCCCACAACATGTCAGATAGCAGATACCGTTGCGCCGTTCCTTGAAGCGATGTGCGCAGAGTCTTATCGCTATGTCACCCCGGCATACTACGACGTTGCGCTGAAGGTTAAGTATGCGCGGGACGAGGAAGCATCTGCTATGCTCGATATCGCAACGCAGAGTATAGTCCTTGACTTCGGTTATCTGTTTAATCAGTATATCGGTACCAATACCGCACTGTTCCGTACGATGTTCAGCAAATCCGCGACCATGGATAAGGGTATGTCCACCATCCATGCCAAGGAAAAATCAACCAATAAACTGCTTGCAAAGATCATTGATACCTATAACGATCTCGAATAACGACAAAATTTCAACAATCCTTGTGCATATTGCACAAGGATTGCGCTTTTGTTTCGTACAAAATCACGTTTCTTTGAATTATTTCAAAAAAGGTATTGACTTTTTGCATGATATCTGTTATACTGTAGACACAGAAGAAAAAGAGCTTCTCCGAGAGGCACAGGGACAGGCGATATCCTGAATCCCGGAATCCCGGATTCCACGGAACGGTGTCTCTTGAAAACCACCAGAGGTTCCCCAAAAAGAATCTCGCACAACAAATCATACGGAGGATACGCCAATGGGCCGTTGAAAAACTTCCCAAAGCCATTCACTTCCAAACACATCGTACATGAGGAATACGCCAATGGGCTGATTAAGTCGAAAAAAAGAAAAAAGAAGAAGATTCATCCCGGAAACATCACGTTTCCCGTCTATGGAGGGTAAGCCAAAGAACACTTTTGTTTGAACTCGAACCAACCGTCCAAAACACCAGGGGTTCATCCCGAGCTCCGCAATACGGAGGATTAAGCCAAAGGACACTGTAGTTTGAATTTCGGAAAAAGTAAGCACATCCACCCAAGGGGTTTCCCAAACCTCACAACACGGAGGATTACGCCAAAGAACAACTTTGATTCATTCTTCAAAACCACGGATGCAAATCCGTTTCATCCCATAGATCGATGAGACAACGACACCTCCTCCTTCTATATATCATATAAACGACGATCAAACCCCACAGACGCATGAGGATTACGCCAATGTACTAAGCTGACTGAATCACAAAACTCCAAACAAAACTCATAAAAGGAAAGGACTGATCCCGCATGAAATTCATGCTCCAATCGCCCGTCCGTCACAAAGAAGTTTAACTGGAGGATTCCGCCAATGCACAATCAAGATCATTCGCCAGCCGCTTGAACGCACTTGCATAACCAAGTGCCGACCGTAAAGGAGGACAACGACCATGAAAGTCTTACTCCCGACGATCCACACAAGAGAAGCTTAAGCGGAGGATTACGCCAATGTACAACGAAAGAGGATCAATCTGATCCACCTCAAAACAAAGACGTTATTTCACATAACATAAAAACAGAGACGGCACAAATGCCGTCTCTGCTTTTTCATTTTCTGAACAGTTTTTTGAGCGTCTCCCGTCGGAATGTGTAATACCATCCGCCGGTGATGCCAAGATATACGACAGCGCCCACGGCAACCTCTGCCGCAAGGACGATGATGGGTGAGGCGATCGACAGCACCCCCATACAAAGCACCTTCACCCCGCGTGCCGCAAAGAACATCAGAAGTCCGGCAATCGGGAAAATGGCGCAGGTTTTGGCATAGCTTCGGTACGGCAGTTCACGCCGCAGATAGAGGTACTGCACCGCGATGACGGACAGCTCCGCCAGCAGTGTTCCGGGCAGAGAGCCGAGTGCTGCGGCGGCATCAGCGGTCATGCCGAGTGTCTCATGCATGTGCGCAAACCACGGAATGCAGAGCGCATTGCAGATCAGATTCAGCACCGCACCGACGATGACGGAAACAACAAAAATGCGGTCGCGCTTGTGCGGAATGATGTACTGCGCGCGTACAACGTCCGCAATCGCAATCATCAGTATGGTCGGGGAGAGTACCCTGGTCAGCACTGCCGCCTCGGAAAACGCCTCCCCGTAGTAATACGGCACAAACACAGACGATGCCGCGGCAATGCCGAACGTAAAAATCGAGCCGATGAACGCTTCAAACTGCATCGAATCGCCGATGTAGCTGTGTGCATCCTCCTCGCGTCCCTGTGCAAGCAGATTGGACACACGCGGCAGCATGACCGTGCCAAGTCCCGTGATAAAGCCAAGCATACACGTTTGCAGCTGCTCTGCCGCGCCGTACAGTCCGACTGCCTCCGCGCCCGACATCGATTCCAGCATCAGCTTGTCCATGGAACGGAACAGGGTTGGCGAAATCATCGGAATCAAGAGTGCCAGACACGGCAGAAAGTGACGACGGATTTCGGCAAACGGCACCCGGACAAAGCGTACAAACCGATGCACGCCGCACCACAGGTACAGCTGTACCGCAATGACGCCGAGCGAGCAAAGCAATGCGTAGACCCAGAGATCATCCTCCTCACGCACCAAAAGGAAAATCCCCGCAGCGACGGCAACCTTGACGGCAATCGTACAGAGTGCAACCGGGCGGAACGATTCCATGCCCCAGTACAGCCATGTGATTTCCAGCATGGCTGACAGCATATTGATGCCGAATACCGCAAAGATCACGCGGTATTCCCCGCCAAAGGCAAGCGCATAGCCGAGATACAGCACCGATACGACGGCAGACAGCATCAGCTGCTGGCTGAAAATACCGGAAAAGACACGGCTTCGTTCGTCGGGATCGTCTTTCGCCTGCGCGATACAGCGATTGCCGTATGCCTTGACGCCGAAGTTTGCAAACAGCACAAAATAGCTTGCAATCGTCAGTACATACTGATAGGAGCCCATGCCGCCGCGTCCGAGAATGCGCGTGACATACGGCGTGGTAATGAGCGGAATCAGCGTTGTGACCAGCTCACAGATGACATTATATAAATAGTTTTTCTTTGTGTTCGTTGAAGGATTCATGCTTGTGGATCGGGACGTTTGGAAACGGCGCCCGCACCGTTGATTTCTTTGGTTACAGTCGGATCACCGACATACGAAATGCTGCCGGCACCGTTGATTTCAGCATCGAGGGTTTCAGAACAGGCGATTTCCGCGGCGCCGACACCGTTGATGGTGATTTCGGCATTCTGTGTAGCCAAGCGGGTCGATTCGAGTGCGGCCGCACCGTTCAGCTCCGTTTCAAGTGTTCCGGCAGTCCCGGCAAGGACCACATCCGCGGCACCGTCCACCCGGACAGTAACCGTCTCAGCGGCAATTCCGGACATCTCCGCCGCTGCACCGCCTGTGATATGCAGATTGAGCGCCGGCACAGCCACGCCGCCGTGGTCAGCCCGCAGTGTATGACTGCCAACCAGATCAAAATCACAGACATTGGCATATACCGTCATCGAAAACGCATCGGTAGAGAACTGACGCTGGCCTTGTCGGCTCGGCACAATTTCAACCGTCAGACAACCGTCGTCATAATGCGCGATCAGCCCCCGCTCGATAAAATCTGCGGGATAGGTGATCTCATAATAGGGTTCTGCTCCCTCCGGCGGCGGAAGCACCTTGATGACATTATCACCGCCGTTGACAAAGTTCAGATGAACCGAAAGGCGGATCGCATCGGTACAGTCTTCCAGCACCACCGTATCGGTGACAGCCGCTCCTGTCAGCCGCACCGTATTCCAGCTTTCGGCAATCGCGCCGCAGGAGCAAAGCAGTCCGCCGAGCAGGCACAGCACAAACAGAAGCCCGACCGGACGAATGTTGATTTTCATAAATATGACCATGACTTTCGCGCAGCGAAAGTTTCCTTTCTTGTGGAATTGGGACTGTTTTGGTGCTTGCACCAAATCGCAGTTGTAAAACTGCGAAAGTCACAAAACACAGTTTGAAAATTTATTTTCAAACTTTACAGCTCCTCCTCATGGGTACAAAGACCGCGCGCACGGAGCAGACATTCCCCGCACTTCGGCGAGCGCGCCATACAGGTATCTCTGCCAAACCAGACCAGTCTGTGACAGAAATCCGAGGATTTTTCCGGCGGAATCAGCGGAACGAGCGTCCGTTCCACATGCACGGGATCCTTTTTGTCGCAAAGTCCGAGTCTGCCGGAAATGCGGATGCAGTGCGTATCGGCGACAATCGCCGGTTTGTGATAGATATCACCGAGAATCAGATTGGCGATTTTCCGTCCGACACCGGGAAGCGTCAGAAGCGCGTCCATTGTATCGGGTACACGCCCGCCGAACTGATCGCGGATGATCACGGAAAAATCACGGATGTTCGCCGCCTTGACCTTGTAAACACCGCAGGAATACACAAGTTTTTCCAGTGTCGGCAGATCGGCTTCCGCCATAGCGTTACAGTCGGGATAGACCGAAAACAGCTCACGGCAGACAATGTTGACGCGCGCGTCGGTACACTGCGCCGACAGCCGTCCCATGACGAGCAGCCGCCACGGGTCACCGTCGTATTCCAGCGCACATTCGGCGGACGGATATAATTCTTCCAGCGCAGAAACGATCTGCTCCGCGCGGAGCTTTTTGGCTTTTTGTGATTCTTTTTTCATAGCTCAAATATCCAGATCGGCAAGATCAAAATCAAAATCGTCGGATTTGTATGGAATGTCAGGATTGGTCGCCGCATTTTCGGTGGGTTTTGCCGTCGGCGCAGCAGGTGTTCTTTGCTGCACAACAGGTGCTGCTGCCTGTACCTCGGCGGCGAATGCAAGGGCTGCGGCTTCATCCTCAGCGGCAAATGCATCCTCGTCCTCGCCGGCACCGGGCGCATGGGACAGCGTAACCACGCCCTGCCCGACCACGCCGGCAAAGGTTGCATCCGGATTCTGACACAGAATGTTGAGCACCGTACAGAAATCGCGGATGATCTCACGCGGTGTAATCATTGCATCCGCACCGGCACGTGCCAGGCACAGCCGCAGAAATGTCGTCATGTCTTCCGTCGTGACGCGGACATTCCAGTTGTAGTTCTGTCCGTGCAGACGCGCAATGCGTGCAATCAGGGCAAACATTTCGTCATCAGACAACCGGCGCAGACGGATGACCGGACCGAGCATATTTTTATATGCGGTGGTATTGCCGGCGCTGACGCCGTTGAACTGTCCCTCTGCAAGGCGTGATTTCAGCGCTTCATAACTGAACAGTCCTCGTCGGGTGTCCTCTAAAAACTGCGGTGTTCCGCCGAGCAGGAGTGCAAGCCCCTCGGCTTTTCCCTGCAGGGTGTCGTTGAACATCGACAGAATTTTTTCGTAGTTGTTCTCGCGCGAAATGCGGTTGGTGATTTTGTAAAGGTTGACGCATTCATCAATCATGACAACAAAACCCCGGTAGCCGATGCGCCGGAAAAACACCGCCCAGAGCTTGATATAGTCATACCAGGAATCGTCATCGATGATACTGCCGACGCCAAGCGCCGCTTTTGCCTCGGTTTTGGTCGTATATTCACCGCGGAGCCAACGGATGCAGGCGCTCTTTTTTTCTTCATCGTCATCGGTATACGCACGGTAATAGGCATTCAGCACCGCCGCAAAGTCAAATCCTCCGACCTCTCCTTCCATGTCGCGCGTCACAGAGAAAATTTCCTTTGTCAGTGCGCGGCGGAAGTCCTCGGTGTCGGGCAGAAGACCGCGTCCTGCAATTTCCGATTGCAGAGCGGACAGCCAGCGTGCAATGACCTGATTCAGCGCACCGCCGTCGGGCGCGGTTTTGGAGGACAGATTGCGCATCAGCTCCTTGTATGTGGCAACACCCGTCCCCTTCGCACCACAGATGCGGCGTTCCGGCGACAGATCGGCATCGGCACAGATAAAGCCGCGATCCAGCGCTGTTCCGCGGATCAGCTGCAAAAGAAAGCTCTTGCCGGAGCCGTATTTGCCGATGATAAAGCGCATCGTTGCAGCTCCCTCGGACACGTTGTCAAGATCGGACAGCAGCGCCGCAATCTCGTCCGTGCGTCCGATGGCAATATACGGCGCGCCCGAGCGCGGCACAACACCCGCCGCAATCGAGGTCAGAAGCGTGGACAGTATCCGTTTCGGTACACGTATCGTCTCATCCATGGATGTTTTCTCCCTCCGATGTGTTTGTTATCTCTTATTAGTATACCATGTTTTGGCAAAAAAATCAATGTTTTTATATAAACGCGCACAATAATCTGTTTCATAGAACGCCGACGTGTTTGGATATGACAGAAAGGATACAGAAAAAGCACAGATTTCACTTGACAAACCCGTACTTTTGCGATATAATAAAAACAGAGAGCACCGGTGACGGTTGCCTCCCCTCAATAGTTATTTAAGAAATAACCGCCAAGTTGGAAGCTCGGGCGGTTATTTCTTTTTTTGATTCACGATTGTAATGATCTGCAGAACAACTGCCACTAAGGCTATGAGAAGTTCCCATGTAACATACACTCAAAATCACCTCCCCTCACGGGAAGGCGCATACGGTTTCCGTATGCGAATCAGAAATACACTTCCCGTCATCGGGGAAGCAACCGCCACCGTATCGGTGCTCTTGTGGTGCCGCTGTTCGTGAACAGAAGCACCATGAATACATACTATAATTTGACAAAAAAGTCAAGAGAATTGTCGGATTTCATTGGATGCAGCGAGATTTAATATTCCGTACAAATGTTACCCCGTTCCATCGGGTACACAACATCCGCAATGTGTATCAGTCTGGGATCATGCGAGGTCATCAGAATACTGCCGCCGTTGTCCCTATACCGGCAGAACAGCGTCAAAACCGCCTCGGTGCTTGTATCATCAAGACTGGATGTTGGTTCGTCCGCCAAGAGCAATCCGGCACCCTGCACCATAGCACGCGCTATGGCACAGCGCTGCTTCTGACCGCCGGACAGTTCATGCGGATATTGATAACGGCACGGTTTCAGATTTAATTCTTCAATCAATGTTCCGACATACCGGGAATCGACAGCTTCTCCGCGCAGCATGGCAGGAAGACCGATATTTTCTTCTGCCGTCAAAATGGGGATCAGCGCATAATCCTGCGGAATGTACGCGATATGACGGTTATGATATACCGCACGTTCGGCTTTGGACAGTGACAGGAGATCAACGCCATCAAGCAGAATCGTTCCGGCATCCGGTGTCAGCTGCAAGGCAAGCATTCGCAGAAGTGTCGTTTTTCCGCAGCCGGACATGCCCTTAATACAAACGATGGTGCCTGAATCCACGGAAAAGGAACACCGGGCGACAACCAGATCCCGATTTTCCTCCTCGTTGCCGAACCCTTTGGTCAAATCTTTGATGACAAGCATATTTATTCCCTCTTTTCCGGGCGGAGAAACCACGCCGCACCGAATGCAAACAGAATCGGGGACACAACCGACGTACCGAGTCCGGCAAACAGCAGTTCAGCAACCCAAGTCCCCTCCACAGCACCGCCGGACAAATTCATAGAACGAATCAAAAGCACAGCGGTGATCCCTATCAAAATACTGCCGGGCAGCAGCATCCGGAATACCGATACCGCTTTCAGCCGGAACAGCGAACGCACGCCAAACATCGTCAGCACACGAAACTCTGCCGCCCTCGCCCGGAGTTGGTCGGCAATGACATAGAAAATACCGATACAAGCCGCCAAAAGCGACATAAAAGACAGTGCTTCAAAACATCGGCACAACAGCTCTGATTGAATACCGGAGATGACACGCGACAGCCGCGAAACGGAAACATAATAGGCTTCGATTCCCGGAATTGCAAGGATTTCACCCGCTGTCTGAATCCAGGTCTGATCGTCGAGCATCAGCTGTAATGCAAAGACCGCGTCTCCGTCACGAATGATCTGACAGTGCTCCTCACCGACCAGCGCAATGATACGCGCCGTCAGCGCAGCATCAACTTCGGTATACGCCGTTTCCGCGATACTGACAGTCATATCACCCGGCGCTGAAACAGGACCGAACAAAAGCGACGCCCCAAACAAAAAGACCGGCAGAAAAAAGGCAGCAGCCGATACCAAACGCATATTCCAAAGGGATTTCCGGATTCTTGCGTACGTCAATCGCCGATAGGAATTCCAATCACATATCGCGCCGCCGTTCTGTTTGGCAAGGCTCGACACGATAGAAGAGTCCTTACTGCAACAGCACAGATGATCCGCCCAAAGCGATGCCGAAAGTCCCGCTGCCAACAAAAGAACCGTGCAGACGGCATGTCCTGTGACAGAAAATGATGCAAAAGATAATGACGGAAATTTTACGCCGGAAACATACCGCTCCGGCCAATTCTGTACAACCGATGCTTCCAAAGCTGTTAATGCCGCAATGTTTTGTGACACGATCACACGGCAGAAAAGTACCGATAACAGCTGTGTCAAAGGGATTACAGTGGCAGAGAGTATCAGTATCTGTATGATATGGATGGTCCGGAGATTCCTCGCCGTCAAGCCATACATTTGCATTGCTTGATATTCCGCGGAACAGGCGCGATAGCGTTCCAGACACAGAAAGCACACCACCAGCATCATCAATCCCAGATGAAGAAAAAGCAGAATACCGGCTTGCGGCAGTGCATCCCTCAAATTGCCGGAATAACATATCAAAATTCCATACACAGAGGAAATCACAAAACTGTAAATACCGAGAAAACATCCAAGGCTGACAAATCGTATCGGTCTGCGGCGCATTTCACGCCATGCATAGAACAGACTAAAGTTCATGATGGTGATTCCTTATTCCGGTTTTCTTTGCTTCTCCACCGTCTTCATCCAATCCACCCGGAAATAATACACGCCAAGTGCAGCAGTCGACAGCGTCCATGTCATCGGATAAACCCAGTTGACAATCCAGATGTCATTCACCAGCGGCGTGACCACCGAAAGAATCGCAACGCGGATGATACACCAGCAGACAAGCATGACCGTCATCGGCACCGCCGCACGTCCGGCTCCGCGCATCACGGCAGCAAGACAGTGCGAGGCGGCAAGGAGAAAATAGAACAGCGCACACGTCCGCGCCTTTTCGACACCGAACGCAATCGCTTCCTCACCCGTTGCAAACGCACCGATAAACAAAGGTGCCAGCACAAAGATCACAATGCCGATGCACTGCGCAATTCCCATTGCCGTCAGCACACCGAAGCGCGCACCGGCACGGGTACGGTCGTATTCACAAGCTCCCAGATTCTGCCCGACAAAGGTTGTAATGGCAGAGGTAAAGCAGGTAATCGGCAGAAACGCAAAGCCTTCAATTTTGGCATATGCACCGCATCCTGCCATCGCCATCTCACCAAACGCATTGATGTTGGACTGCACAACGACATTGGCAAGCGCAATGACGGAATTGGCAAAGCCCGACGGCAGACCGTAGCGAACAATGCGGACAAGCATATTCCAGCGGATGCCGAGCTTTTTCAGACAAACCCTGTACGGTGCGTCAATGCGCATCAGACGGTACAGACACAGACAGACCGAGGCAAACTGCGCAATGACCGTTGCCGCAGCTGCCGAGCCGACACCAAGATCGAAGACCGCAATGAACACAATGTCCAGAACGACATTCAGACAGGACGAAAAAATCAGATAATACAGAGGGTGTTTTGCGTCCCCGACCGCCTGCATGATACCCATGCACGCATTGTACAGCACCATGCCGAGCACACCCATGAAGTATACGCGGACATAGGCGGTGGACTGCACAAGCACCTCGGGCGGCGTATCCATCCAGATGAGTATCTGCGGTGCCAGAAGGGTTCCGAATACCGACAGAAACAGACCGGCAAGCAGTGCTGTGGTCAGCGTCGTATGTGCGGCACAGCTGAGATTGTCATCATCCCCCGCGCCGAAATACTGCGCCATGACCACACCGGCACCCATGGCAATGCCGCCGAAAAAGCCGACGATCAAAAACAGCAGACTGCCGGACGATGCAACTGCCGCCAGCGCACTGTCGCCGAGCAGACGCCCGACAATCAGCGTATCGGCGGTATTGTACAGCTGCTGGAACAGATTTCCGAGAAACAGCGGGATCGCAAACGAAATAATCTTCCGTCCGATCGGTCCTTCTGTCATACGAAGCTCGCCGTTGTTCTTACGAATCAAAGCTGCCACGCATTTATGCCTCGCGGTTGTAGATGATCGTCCCGCACGGCTTACCCTCGACAATATCATAGAGAATATCCGGGTCTACACCATTGACAATCATCATCGGAATGTGCGCCTGCTCGGCAATCTGCGCCGCCTTGAGTTTGGCGATCATACCGCCGGTACCGCGTCTGGTTCCGGCACCGCCCGCCATGGCGTAGACCGATTCGTCGACGCGGTCCAGCTCCGGAATGCGCTTCGCGCGCGGATTGGAACGCGGATCGGCATCGTAAAAGCCGTCGATGTCGGACATATTGATGAGCAGATCCGCCGAGCAGATCAGCGCAACATAGGCAGACAGCGTATCGTTGCCGCCGAAGTTCAGTTCTTCAAAGGAAACCGAGTCGTTTTCGTTGACGATCGGGATACAGTGCATCGACAGCAAGGTTTTGAAGGTCGATTCGGCATTTGCCCGGCGTACCGGCGTGTCGATGACATCCTTGGTCAGCAAAATCTGCGCAACGGTATGCCCGAACTTGGAAAATTCCTCGGAGTACATGCGCATCAGCTCCGACTGACCGACCGCCGCCGTCGCCTGCTTTTCCTCCGTCGTTTCGGGATGATGCCCCAGTCCGAGGACTGCGGCACCGGCGGAAACGGCACCGGAGGAAACAAGAACAATTTCTTTTCCGGCATTGCGCAGATCAGACAGAACCTTGACCAGACGCTCAAAGCGGCGCAGGTGAATCAGACCCGTTCCGTAGGTCAGTGTAGAGGAGCCAACCTTGACAACAATGCGGTTGGCGTTATTGGTTTGATGAATCAGCATGGGATTGTTCCTTTCGTGTGTGCGGCGGCAGAAAATCAAAAAATGTAAGAACCAAATGAAAATTTTTCGCAAAAAGCCTTTTCATACCGCTTGAAATGTAGTATAATAATATAGTATAGATCGAAATGAAGATTGGTATCTACTATTATACAGTATCTCGACAGAAAATGCAATACCGAATCTTCAAACAGCGATCAAAAAAGACAACTCCGACTGAATAACGGTATCCATACCGAATCCGGGGAAAGGAAGGACCTCCTATGAAAAACAAGTGCAGTATCACCATCAGCGGCATTCAGCTCACCGTACATACCGATTACGAAGAAGCATTCGTCAATGCTCTGGCTGAAAATGTCACAGAACAGCTGGATTCCATTTTGCAGGCATCACCCTATTCCTCCAAGCTCGACGCGGCTCTGCTCCTGCTTCTGGATCTGACCGATCAGAACGCACGTATGGAGGCAGAAAACGGCAAGCTCAAGCGCGAGCTGGAAACCATGCGTCTGGATCTGGAAATTCAGCGCATCGAAAACGAAAAGCTCTCCGCTGACGACAACGGTCAGGCATGATACATCCCCGTCCTCTGCCAGAGCTGCTGGCACCGGCAGGTACCAGAGAAGCGCTGGACGCCGCCATTCACGCCGGAGCCGATGCCGTCTATTTTGGCGGAAGCCGCTTCAATGCCCGCATGTCGGCTGACAACTTCGACGACGATGCCATGGAGGATGCCATCCGGACCTGTGCGTTCTGGGGCGTCAAATCCAATATCACACTCAACACCCTGCCGACCGAGCGGGAGCTGCCCGACGTTCTGCGCTATGCGGAAAAGCTCGTCCGGTGGGGTGCGGATGCCATTATCTGCGCCGACCTTGGCACGGCATCCCTGATTCACCGTTATTTCCCGACAATCGATCTTCATGCAAGCACGCAGTGCGCCGGACACAACACCGATGCGGCGCGCTTCTTTGCCGCGCTCGGATTTTCCCGCATGGTCGCCGCAAGAGAGCTGTCATATGGCGATCTGAAAACGCTGTGCTGCGAATCTCCGATTGAAACGGAGATGTTCATTCACGGCGCGATGTGCGTTTCCCAGTCGGGCGGCTGTCTGTTCTCCGCTATGGTCGGCGGTCGAAGCGGCAACCGCGGCGCCTGTGCCCAGCCCTGCCGTCTGCCCTATCAGATGGACACTTCAACGGCAAACAAAAAACGTACCGCCGCACGCGACGAAGCGGAGGCCTTCCCGCTGTCTCTGCGGGATAACTGTCTTGCAGAACACATTCCCGAACTGCTCTCGCTCGGTGCCGCATCACTCAAAATTGAAGGCCGCATGAAAAGTCCTGCCTACGTCACGGGCGTTGTCCGCATTTACCGGCGGCTTCTGGACGAAGGCCGTGCTGCAACTGCCGAGGAAATGCGTGCGCTGTCCGCGCTTTTTTCCCGCGGCGGCAGCTTTACCGACGGCTATTTCCGCGGTGCCACAGGCCGCATGATGCGCGGCATCCGCACAGAAGAGGACAAAGCGGCAACCGCAAAGGCAGAACGCGAAATTCAATCCGGCAGACCCCTCACGCGCCGCATTCCGTGTGATATCACCTTCGTCTGCCATGCCGAGCAGCCGACCGCGCTGACCCTCTCGGCAAACGGTGCATCCGTCACCGTTTCCGGGGATGTACCGCTGCCGGCACAGTCCCGTCCCGTCACCGCAGACGATCTCAAAAAAAATCTGACCAAGCTCGGTTCCACACCGTTTGCGGCGGCACAAATCGACATTGCACTGGATGAAAATCTGATGGTTCCGCTCTCCGCAGTCAATGCCCTGCGCCGCGACGCCGCTGACGCGCTGGAGCAGTCCCTGCACAGCCGGACAGCCCCGGTGATTCCATCCGCCGATGCACTGTATGCATCCCTCACCGCCCCGAAAACCGACGCATTCCGCGGTGCCTATCCGTATCCGAAGCAGGCATCCTTTTTACTGCCCGACCGGATTCCGGACATCGCACGCACGGTATACGATATTCTTTACCTTCCGCTGCATATCTTTGCCGCAAATCCGCGTGCCGCGCTGGATGCCGGTGTCAACGGGATCATTCTGCCGCCTGTGATTTTCGACAGCGAATGGCGTGCGGTAGAGGACATGCTGTCCGCCGCGCAGAGGGCAGGCATCCGCCATGCTCTCATCTGCAACGCCGGACACATCACACGTCTGCGCAGTTACGGCTTCGTTCTGCACGGGGACCTGCGGCTCAATGTCTGGACGGCACAGTCGGCAGATGTCTATGCCGACTGTGGTCTGTCCGATCTGCTGCTTTCACCGGAGCTGACACCGCCGCAGATGCGCGATGTCAAAAGCGTCCTGCCGCACGGCATCATCACCTACGGCCGTCTGCCGATGATGACATTGCAGCGCTGTATCATCCGCGAACACATCGGAGACGCACCGATGACAACCGACCGGGACAATCCCTGCCGGTACTGCGACGCCCATCCGATTTCGGTCATGCGCGACAGAAAGCAGATGCGCTTCCCGATCACGCGCATGTACCCGCACCGCAACATCGTTCACAACGCATCCCCGCTGTATATGGCGGACAAGCAGACGGAAATTTCCCGTCTGCACGCCGCATTCACGCACCATATCTTCACCGTGGAAACCGCATCTCAGGCAGAAGCGGTCATCCGCGCATACGAAACGCCCGAATTCCGCGGTGTTCCCTACCCGGAGTTTCCTGCGTTCCGCCGACTCTGATGTTCATCGGAGTACGACCATCAACAGGATCTACCATGATGTGCAATACATTCACCAAAACCGCCGCCGTCCTGCTCTGCGGACTGCTGCTTCTGCTGCCGGTGCTCCTGTGCGGCTGCGGCGAACCAGCACTCCTGCCGACCGGCGGCTATGACTACCGGATGTCATCGGAGGGCGGTGCCATTCTCGGCTATCCGATTCCGCGCAAGGGAACCAACCCATACTGCTATTCCCTGCCGCCAACCGACGCCGCACCCGCCGCCTTTGTCTTTGACGCAGATAAAATGGAATATGCACCTCTGCCAACCGCGAACATCGATTTGCCGCTTCCGGGGCAGACGCTTTCCGTTCCCTGTGCGGTTACAGAGGACGGCTGTACGTTCTTCGCATCCGCCGACGATACCGTGACGGTATATCAGGGCGACCTCGACGGAAAGGCAGTCGTTCTGAGGGACGGTACGCTGTATCTTTCAGACAGCACCGCCGCACACACCATTGCGGATCACGTCCGCGCGGTATGGGATATTGACCCCAATTCATGCCGGATTCTGTTTTCCGGCGATGACGGCGGACTGTACGAGTACTGCGGCGATGGGGAGGAAGCCGGCATCTGTCTCCTCTCCGGCGAGATGACGGTGACGGACGCCTGGTACGTCTGCGGCGCTGATCTGCACACCGTGGTTTTCCGGGAACAGCCGTCAACACCGGACGGCATCGCCACATGGTATTACACCGAGGACAGCGGAGCGCCGATCCCGGCATGTCCGCCGGAAACAGCGCTGGACAGCGCACATACCGTTCATGTCCGCGGTACTGCTTGTGTTCTGACGGGCGATGACGACTCCGCCTATTTTTACGATATCCGCTCAGGCGGTATTCTTGACATGGACATGGGCGGACTGTACCGATTCCCGCAGAACACCGATACCGCCGCGCTCACCGTTTCCCCCGACGGCAGATTTGTCTATTTCTATGATATCGATTTCATTTACCGGCTGAATCTGGAATCGGGCAATCTGGATCTTGCATACAACGAGGCACCGGTATTTGAGGGCAGCTGCATTCTGTCCTCCATGACCCCTGTCACCGACGAAATCGTTCTGCTGTCGCAGGCGGCAAACGAGTACACCGAATATGTCCCGACCATGACCTGCGCTGTTTTTGATGAAGACATTCCCGAGGTACGCCACGAGGACGACAAAATCGATCTGGACTACCATCCGTGGCAAACCGATCATTAATTCCTATGTAATCGATTGCAAAATTGCATTTTGCAATCGGTCTCATCGGGCTGACGCATAGCCAACGAAGTTGCAGCGCAACTTATGAAGAAATGCAATGCATTTCTTCGGATGGCGTCCCTTCGGTCGCTTTGAAGGAGTCTTTTTGGGCGGGAGACCCGCCCAAGCGACGCAATTTGTTTATATATCGCCCATTGGGCGATAAAGGTAGG